>NZ_JBEYYT010000122.1:0-23965 GCF_040645715.1 Spirillospora sp. NPDC046719
GCGGCGCGGACGGCTCGAACCGCATCGCCCGCAGCGCGCGGCACCGGTCGGCCTCCGCGGCGTCCGCCGCGACGACCAGGTCCACCAGGGCGGCGTCGTCCCGCTCGTCGCGCTCGCGCTCCAGCAGCACCGTCGCGGCGAAGGCGAACCGCTCAAGCACGATCTCGTCCAGCGGCAGCGGCGCGCCCGGCCGCTCCAGCCACACGATGCCGGTCTCGGCGAACTCCCGGACGGCCCGCTCCCCCGCCGCCGCGCCCGGCTCCGAGCGCAGCGAGATCCCGCGCGCCGGGTCGGCCAGCCCGGCGGGGCACTCGGCGAGCGTCGCGGTGGCGCGCACCAGGGCGTGCGGGCTCGCGCGCCCCGCGATCAGCCGGTCGAAGAAGCCGATCACCCGGACGGCGTTCTCGGCGTCGGCGTCCAGCCCCGACAACCGCAGGAGCAGCCCCTTCATGGACGGATCGTACGCCACCCGACGATCGGCGGATTCCGGTCCGCGATCCCCGCCGGTCGGCGGCTGGGCGGGACCGCCGATCGCGACGAAACTGGTGGTCAGCCGCCGAGAGGAGCCGGAACGTGACGTACGCCTTCGACCCGGAGCTCGCCCCGTGGATCTCCATGATCCCCGAGATCACGCTGACCGACCCCGTGGCGATGCGGGAGGCCGACGACCGGCTCCTCTCCGCGCGCCCCCGGTACGAGCCGCCCGTCCCGGTCGACGTCCGCGACGTCGCCGTCCCCGGGCCCGAGGGCGCGCCGGCGGTGCCGGTGCGGATCTTCACCCCGGCGAGGGCCGGCGGGCGGCTGCCCGGCCTGCTCTACATCCACGGCGGCGGGTTCGTCCTCGGCAGCGTCGACGCCTTCCACGACGACGCGCTGTGCATCGCCGCGGAGGTCGGCGCGGTCGTGCTGTCGGTGGAGTACCGGCTCGCGCCCGAGCACCCGTTCCCCGCCGGCCTGGAGGACTGCTATGCCGCGCTGACCTGGACCGCCGCCAACGCCGCCGACCTCGGCATCGACCCCGGCCGACTCGCGGTGGGCGGCGAGAGCGCCGGCGGCGGCCTGTCCGCCGCGACCGCGCTGCTGGCCCGCGACCGCGGCGGCCCCGCGCTCTGCTTCCAGCTCCTCGGCATCCCCGAGCTCGACGACCGGCTCGACACCCCGTCGATGCGCGCGTTCCACGACACCCCGATCTGGAACCGCCCGAACGCCGAGCTGAGCTGGGACTACTACCTCGGCGAGGGCGTCCGCGGCACCGCCGGGGTCTCCCCCTACGCGGCGCCCGCCCGCGCCGAGGACCTCACCGGCCTCCCGCCCGCCTACGTCACCACCTGCGAGTTCGACCCGCTCCGCGACGAGGGACTCGCGTACGCGCTGCGGCTCGTCCAGGCGGGCGTGGGGACGGAGGTGCACCACTACCCGGGGACCTTCCACGGTTCCGGGCTGATCCCGGACGCCGCCGTCTCCCGCCGCATGGCCGCCGACCGCCTCGGCGTGCTCCGCCGCGCGCTGCGCACCGTCGAGCAGCCCGTGTAGGCGCGGCGACCCGCGCGGGGCGTCCTACCGGGACGTCCCGCGCGCCCGCGCCGCGGCGGCGAGACCGGCGCGGCGGCCGAAGAACGAGCCTTCGCCGAGCTGGGTGCCGGAGCAGTACCCGGCGCCGTCCTGGGCGATGTTGGACGCGCAGGCGCCGGCCGCGTAGAGCCCGCCGATGACCGACCCGTCGGCCCGCCGGACCTCGCCGTCGACCGTGGTCGCCATGCCGCCGAGGGTGAACCCGGCGTACAGGGCGGTGCCGAGGGTCAGGTCGTAGACGCCCCACGGGCCCTTCGTCTGCGGCGCCAGCCAGTCGGGGTGCTTGTGGAAGTCGGGGTCCTCGCCCCGCGCCGCGTGCTCGTTGTAGCGCGCCATCGTCACCACGAGCGAGCCGGGAGGCAGCTCCAGGCCCGCCTCCATCTCCTCGATCGTCTCGTAGCCGTCCTTCAGCGGGACGAGCGGCATCCGCTGCTCCTCCATGTGGTCGCTGTCGGCGATGAGGTACGCCGCCGCGCCCGGCTGCCGGAGCACGAAGTACGAGGTGCGCGCGTGGTAGCTGTCCTCGGCCACGAACCGCTTGCCGCGGTTGTTGACGATCAGCCCCTTGACCAGCGACGACGGCGGGTAGAACGGGGCGGTGATGAACGGCTCGTCCATGTGCTCCAGCGCCGCGCCGGCCGACTGGCCGAGCCGGATGCCGAGCCCGTCGTCGTAGGTGCCGCCCAGCGTGAACAGCTTCTCGCCGAGGGCCGGCGTGTAGGCGGCGACCATGTCCGCGTTCATCACGAACCCGCCGGCAGCGATCACCACCCCGGCGGCGGCGACCACGCCCGTCCGGTCGAAGTTCCGCCACGCGACGCCGGCGACCGCGCCGTCCCCGTCCACCACCAGGTTGGTCGCGCCGGTCTCGTAGCGGACCTCGACACCGGCCTCCTCGACGCGGTCCCGCAGCAGGTCCATCACGATCTTGGTGCCCTCGGTGTCGCCCGGCACCGGCACCTTGTGGCCGCGCGGCGCCGGCGGGACCCCGTCGCGGAACGGCCACACCTTCTCGTTGCCGGTGAACATCAGCCCCTCCGTGCCGGGCTGGATCACCGCCTTCCCCGGGAAGTAGGAGCGCTCGAACTCGAACCCGAGCGCCTCCAGCCAGTCGAAGTGCTCCACCGACCCGTCGCAGTAGAGCCGGATCTTCTCCTCGTCCGGGTCCTTCGTGCTCGCCATCAGGTAGCGCGCCATCGCCTCGGCCGTGTCCTCGTGGCCGGTGGCCTTCTGGACGGCGGTGCCGCCGCCGAGGTAGAAGTGGCCGCCCGACATGCTCGACGTGCCGCCGTGGACGGCGGCGCGCTCCAGCAGCAGCACCCGGGCCCCCGAGCGCGCGGCCTCCAGCGCGGCGCACCCTCCGGCGATCCCGAAGCCCACCACCACGACGTCGAACCGCTCGGCGTCGGCGGGCACGTCCGCGGCCGGCACCACCGCGGGGACGGCCATTCCGGGAGAGGTCTGTGCGTTCATCGGTTCCCGTCTCGAATCACTGTGCTTCCGGGGGTCACTTCTGGGGTCGCCGTGCGCCACGGGCTCCGGCGTCACTTGTGGGGGATCTGGTTGACGGTGCCGCCGTCGATGACGAACTCCGTCCCCGTGGCGTAGGAGGACTCGTCGCTGGCCAGGAAGACCACGAACGACGCGACGTCCTCGGGCAGCCCGGGGCGCCCGAGCGGGACCGGGATCATGTCGTCGGGGATGCCGTCGGTGAGCGGCGTGCGGATCAGGCCCGGATGCAGCGAGTTGACCCGGACGCCGTGCGGCGCGAGCTCCATCGCGACCGACTTGGTCAGGCCGCGCAGCCCCCACTTCGACGCGACGTAGCCGTGCGCCCAGGACGTGCCGCGCAGCCCCTCGATGGACGAGGTGTTGATGATCGATCCGCCGCCGGCCGCGATCAGCGCGTCCGCGGCCGCGCGGATGCCGAGGAAGGGGCCGGTGAGGTTGATGTCGATGATCTTCTGCCACTTCTCCAGCGAGAACCGCTGGATGGTGGCGCCGTTGGCGATCCCGGCGTTGTTGAACAGCACGTTCAGCCCGCCGAACTCGGCGACGGCGGCCTGGACGGCGGCGGTCCAGTCGTCGGGGCTCGTCACGTCGAGGTGGACGTAGCGGGCGGCGTCGCCCAGCTCGTCCGCGACGGCCTTGCCCTCCTCGTCGAGGATGTCGCCGAGCACCACCTTCGCGCCCTCGGCCACGAGCGCCCGCGCGGCGGCCGCGCCGATCCCGCGCGCGCCGCCGCTGATCAGGGCGATCTTCCCGTCCACGCGTCCCATCGTCGTGTGTCCTCTCTGTCGCGGGGGTCTCAGCCGGCCAGCGCCGCCGCGAAGACGCCGCGGGCGGTGTTGAACGGCAGGTCGAGCGGGGTCCGCAGGCCGGGCGGAGCCGCGACGACGTCGGGGATCGCGTTGACGATGCGGCCCGCGCCCGCCGCGATCGCGGCGTAGTTGTGGTCGCCCTTGGCGCTGGTCGGGCACACGTCGACGCGGTAGGACGGCTCGCCGATGATCTCGAGCCGGTAGGAGCCGCCGTCCTGCGCGGGCCGCGGCCAGTCGGGGCGCAGGTCGTCGCGCAACCGGGTCGTGTGGTCGATGACCAGCACCTCCTTGCCGCCGGCGACGCCGGTGATCTGGAACCGCATCGCCGCCACGCCGCCCCGCGGGATGTGCCCGGCGGCGACGTCGAACGCCTCCGGCGCCGGCTCCCGCTCGTACGCCTCGGTGATGTCGTCGAGCTCGAAGCCGAACCCGCGGGCCATCATCCGGAGGCTGACGCCCCAGGACGCCGCCAGGATCCCCGGCTTGAACATCCTCGGCAGGTCGTCCAGCGGCCGGCCGAAGCCCATGAAGTCGAACATGACCGGGCCGCCGTCGTACGTCGCGTAGTCGGCGATCTCCGAGCAGCGCACCTGCTCCACCCGCTGGCAGGTGCTCGCGATCGCGAAGGGCAGCAGGTCGTTGACCCAGCCGGGGTCCACGCCGCTGGCGAACAGGCTGGTCCCGCCGGCCTCGCACGCCTTCTCGATGGGGTCGATCATGCGGTCGGGCAGCAGCCCCCACGGGTAGATCAGCGGCACCGGCGAGGACGCGGCGACGTTGCTGCCCGAGGCGAGGATCCTCTCGATGTCGGCGAGCGCCTCGAACAGCCGGGTCTCCCCGAGGGCGCAGTAGACGGTGCAGTCCGGCCGCAGCGCGAGGGCCGCGTCGAGGTCGTCCACGGCGGCCACGCCGGTGACCGTGCCGAGGCCGGCGAGGTCGCCGGCGTCGCGCCCGACCTTGGCGGGGTCGGACACGACGAGGCCGGCCAGCTCGAAGCGAGGGTCCTCGATGAGCTGCGCCAGGGCGATGCGGCCGACGTTGCCGGTCGCCACGTGCAGGACGCGGATGGCCATGGTGCTCCTCAGTCCCGTTTCTCGGCGGCCCGCGCGGCCTTCCGGGCCGCCTTGGCGATCGTCTCCTCGACGATGGAGTTGAGCCGCGCGCCGTTCGGCCAGCCCGCGTAGTGGCTGAGGAACACGACGATCTCGCGGAGCGCCTCGTCGTCGAGCTCCCCGGCGGCGTGGGCGGCGGGCACCTGGATGCCGAGCACGTCGGCGGCGCCCTGCCCGGCGAGCAGCCCGATGAGCAGCAGGCGCCGGTCCCGGTCGGACAGGCCGGGGCGCTGCCAGACGTCGCCGAACAGGTGGTCGGCGGTGTAGCGGAAGAAGTCGCCGGTGCCGTCGGTCATGTCGAAGCCGTAGACCTGCTCCATCTTGCGCAGGCCGCGGGCCCGCGGCTCGGGGAGGTCGTCGAACTTCCCGGTCTTCTCGTCGCTCATCGCTGCTCCTCGGGAAAGCCCAGGCCGGGCGCGAGTCGCTCGCGCGCGATCCTGGCCAGCGGTACGTCGACGCCGAGCTCCTCGGCCAGCGCGATCGCGAAGTCGAGGTCCTTCTCCGCGAGCTGCCGGAGGTGGCCGAAGGTGGTGAACCAGAACGACCCCGGCTCCATCTCGGCGGTCGTGTCGCGGTACATGATCGCTCCGGGGCCGCCGGTGAGCGCGTCGGTGTGCCGGACGACCTCGCCGAGCGCGACGATGTCGAGCCCGGCCGCCTCGGCGAGCCGCTGCGCCTCGGTCGCCGCGGTGAAGGCGGCGTAGTGCATCAGGTTGCGGGCGAGCTTGAACCTGGTGCCCGCTCCGATCGGCCCGGCGTGCACGACCTTCTTCGCCAGGACGTCCAGGACCGGGCGGACCGCGGCGAACGCCTCCTCCGACCCGCCGACCATGATGGCCAGCTCGCCGGTGCCCGCGCCCATCACGCCGCCGGACACGGGCGCGTCGACCAGCCGGACGCCCCGCCGCGCGGCGAGCTCCTCCAGCTCGGCGGGCGTCCCGGGGGCGACGGTCGAGTGGATCGCGACGGTGAGGCCGGCGGGGGCGGCGGCCAGCGCCTCGTCCAGCACCGAGCGGACCTGCTCGTCGTTGTTGACCATCACGCACAGCACGTCGCTGCCGGCGGCGAGCGCGCCGACGCCTGCGGCCGCCTTCGCCCCGGCCGCGACCAGCTCTGCGACGGGCCCCGCGGCCAGGTCGAACACGCCGAGCGCGAGCCCGTCCTCGGCCTGCCGCGCGGCCAGCCGGGCCGCCATCGGCTTGCCGATGTCGCCGAGCCCGACGAACCCGACGCGGACGATGTCGCTCATCCCGTTTCCCTCCTCGTCCGCGCCTAGGCGGGCTCGGCCGTGGTCTTGGTCTCGAGGTACTCCTCGAACCCGGCCACGCCCATCTCGCGGCCGATCCCGGACTGCTTGTAGCCGCCGAACGGCGCGTCCGCGCCGAACCACAGCCCGCCGTTGACGCCGACCGTGCCGGTGCGGATCCGGGCCGCGACGGCCTTGGCCCGCTCCAGGTCACCGGAGTCGACCGAGCCGGACAGCCCGTACGGCGACTCGTTGGCGATCCGGACGGCGTCGTCGTCGCCGTCGTGCGCGATGACGGTCAGCACCGGGCCGAAGATCTCCTCCTGGGCGACCCGCGCGGTGTTGTCGAGGCCGGCGATGACGGTCGGCTGGATCCAGAACCCGCCGGCCAGCTCGCCGTCCTGCTCGGCGATCCCGCCGCCGGTCGCGAACCGCCCGCCCTCCTGGAGCGCGAGGTCGAGGTAGGACTTCACCCGGTCGCGCTGCGCCGCGGAGATGACCGGGCCGCAGATGGTGCCGGGGTCGGCGGGGTCCTTCGCGCCGAGCGAGGCCATCGTGGACGCGGCGATCTCCACCGCCTCGTCGTAGCGTTCGCGCGGCACCACCAGCCGGGTGGTGATCGCGCATCCCTGGCCGGCGTGCACGGACGCCGCGAACGCGGTGGCGCCGACGACGGCCTTGAGGTTCGCGTCGTCCAGCACGATCGCGGCGGACTTGCCGCCGAGTTCGAGGAACACCCGCTTGAGGGTCGGCGCCGCGGCCGCCGCGATCGCCCGTCCCGTGGCCGTCGAGCCGGTGAACGAGACCAGGTCCACGCGCGGGTCGCTGGTCAGCAGCGCCGCCACCCGGTTGTCGCGCGGCGTGACGACGTTGAAGACGCCGGCCGGGACGTCGGTGCACTCGGCGAACAGCCGGCCCAGCTCGGCCGCCAGCCACGGGGTGTCGGGCGCCGGCTTCAGCACCACGGTGTTCCCGGCGGCGAGCGCCGGCCCGATCTTGGCGAGGTTGATCTGGTTGGGGAAGTTCCACGGCGTGATCGCGGCGACCACGCCGACCGGCTCGCGGTGCACGGTGCGGCGCGACCGGATGCCCATCGTGACGCCGACGCCCAGGTCGGTCTCCCACGCGTAGCCCTCGGCGAGGTCGATCGTCCACTTCAGGCTCTCGACCGGGGTGTCGAACTGCGGGCCGGCGACGAAGAACGCCGGCGCCCCCGCCTCGGCGGTGGTGAGCGCGCGGAGCGCGTCGGCGTTGTCGAGCAGCGCCTGGTGGAACTGGCGCAGCACCCGGATCCGCAGCGCCCGGTCGGTCGCCCAGCCGGACTCGTCGAACGCGCGGCGGGCGGCGCCGATCGCGGCGTCGACGTCGGCGGCGGTGCCGTCGGGCGCCCGGCCGATCTCCTGCCCGGTGGCCGGGTTGAGGATCGGGTAGGACGCCCCGCCGGCCGCGGCGCCGAGCTTGCCGTCGACGTACTGCTGCGCGGGCGGGTTGGCGGGGGCGCGATCGGTCACTTCGCCGCCTCCGCCGCGTTGCCCGCCGCCTCCGGCGCGTCCTTGGGTGCCTGGGTGATGAAGTCGCCGCGCTCGACGGGCGGCGGCCACAGCGTCGAGGGCATCTCGTCGTAGTGGTAGTGGCCGGGGACGCCGTGCCCGGCGACCTTCATCCGCTTCAGCAGCGTCTCGGGCGCCTTGCCGGAGTTGATGATCTCCATGAAGGTGTGCACGGTCGACGGCATGTCGAACCAGTCCCGCTGCCAGGCGATCTTGATCTGGCCGGCGTCCGCGCCCGCGGCCTGCCGCTCGACGCCGAACCACGAGCCGCCGATGCCGAGGATCTCGTACTCCGCGCCGGTCGCGTCGTTCGTGATCCCGGACTTCTGCTTCCAGAACCCGACGATCATCGACTTCTTCTCGTCGATCACGGTGACCTGGTAGTCGTAGTGCCAGCCGTCGAGGCCGTCCATCTCGATGCCGATCGCCCAGTCCCGGATCTGGTCGCGGCCGACGGCCATGAAGTGCTCGTCGGGGCCGTACATCCAGCCGTACGTCGCGTCCTCGGCGTACCACTCGGCCATCACCCGCCAGTCGCCGGTCCGCTCGGCCTCGCGGTTGATCGCCAGCCAGGAGTCCCAGAACTCCTCGATCTCGGCCCGGGTCAGCCCGCCGTCATCACTCACGTCGTCCCCTTCGTGCACTTGATGGAGCTCAGTCCTCTTCGATCGAAAGCGCGAAGGCCGGGCAGTACCTCACGGCCGTGGCCACGTCCTTGCGGCGGGACTCGTCCGGGTGCTCGTCGAGGATCATGACCACGTCCTTCTCCTCGTCGAACCCGAACACGTCGGGCGCCTCGCCCTGGCACATCTGGTGCCCCTGGCAGATGTCGGTGTCGGCGACGACGCGCACCGCGCTCACCTCCCGGCCCGGCGCCGGTACCGCACCCGGCAGGGCTGTTCGAGCTGGATGACCATCTTGGTGAAGTCGTCCTGGTAGGAGTCGAGGGGCTGGGCGGCCTCGAAGGTGTAGTCGCGCAGGACGACGGAGAAGATCGCCTTCATCTGCATCATCGCGAACGCGTTGCCGACGCAGCGGTGCCTGCCGGCGCCGAAGGGGATCCAGGTCCAGCGGTTCTGCAGGTCCTCCTGCCGGGGGTCGATGTAGCGCCCCGGCTCGAAGTCGCCCGCCTTGGGGAAGTCCTCCTCGATCCGGTTGGAGACCCGCGGCGACGCCGCCAGCATCGTGCCCGCGGGGATCGTCCTGCCGAGCAGCTCGAAGTCCTCGCGGACCAGCCGCATCAGGATGATCAGCGGCGGGTGCAGCCGCAGGGTCTCCTTCAGCGCCGACTCCAGCACCGGGATCGACCGCAGCGCCTGGAACGACACCTCGGTCCCGTCGGCGTACAGCGCGTCCAGCTCGGCGACCACCTCGGCCAGCACGTCCGGGTGCCGCAGCAGCTCGATCATCGCCCAGGACGCGGTGCCGCTGGAGGTGTGGTGCCCGGCGAACATCATCGAGATGAAGATGCCGGTGATGTGGTCGGCGCTCATGTCCAGCGAGATCAGGACGTCGAGCAGGTCGCGCTGGTCGCGGGGGACCTTCCCGCGCTCCTTGCGCCGCTCGATGATGCCCTGCACCAGCGAGACCAGCTTCTCCCGCGCCGCGTCGCGCAGCCGGAAGCTGTCGATGTCGGCGTACGGGTCGACGTAGGCGATCGCGTCGGTGCCGCGCTCCAGCTCGTGGTAGTGCTCGGCGAACGAGGCGTCCAGCTCGTCGCGGAACGGCTTGCCGATCAGGCACGCCGAGGTGGTGTAGATGGTCAGCTCGGCGAAGAAGTCGAGGAGGTCGATCTCGCCCTCCTCGCCCCAGCCGGCGACCATCCGCCGGATCTCCGCCTCGATCGTCCGCGCGTGCCCGCGCATCATGTCCCCGCGCAGCGCCTGGTTCTTCAGCATCTGCTGGCGCTCCTCCGGCGAGGCGTCGAACACGACGCCCTTGCCGAAGATCGGCGTCATGAACGGGTACGCGGCGGCCTGGTCGAGCCGCTCGTCGGGCGCGCGGAAGAACACCTCGTTCGCCTCGGCGCCGCTGACCAGCACCACGTCCTTGTCGGCGAGCCGGAACCGCCCGACGTCGCCGCACTCCTCGCGGACGCGGTGGAACAGGGAGACCGGGTCGACCCGCATCTCCGGCAGGTGGCCGGTGCCGCGGATGATCTCGGGCACCTCGGGGCTCTGATCGTCGAGGACCGTGCTCACCTCGGGGATCGCGGCGAGCCGATGACTCTCGGCGGCGGTCATGGCTTCTCCTCCACGGGTGCTTCGGGATTGACGTCGAGCAGGCTGAGGTGCACGCCGCGCGGCGCGCCGACGATCGTGGCGATCGCGTCGGCGTGCGCCTTCGCCTTGAGGAAGTGGGGGTGCCGGGCGAGCCCGAAGCGGACCCACTGGTCGAGCACGAACGCGGCCTCGTCGGCGTCCCAGTCGGCGCCCATGCCGCTCCATGTCGGGCCGGGGCGGATGATCGAGGCGCGGACGCCGGTGCCCTCCAGCTCCATCTGCAGCGCGCTGACCATTCCCTCCAGGCCCCACTTGCCGGCGGAGTACGCCGACATGAACGGCCGCGCGCGGACGGCGACGTCGGACGAGACGAAGACGATGTCGCCGCGCCGGCGCCCGACCATCGCGGGCACGAACGCCCGCGCGACCCGGTGCGCGCCGACGAGGTTGAGGTCGATCTCCCGCGCGAAGCGCTCGGAGCTGACCTCGATGGTCGCGCCGGGCGCCACCAGCGCGGCGTTGCTGACGACGACCTCGATGTCGCCGAGGTCGGCGGTCGCCTTCGCGGCGAAGTCGGCCACCGAGCCGTCGTCGGAGACGTCGAGCGCGTGCGCGACCGCCTCGCCGCCCTCGGCGCGGATCGCCGCGGCGATCTCCTCGAGGACACCGACCCGGCGCGCGCCGAGCGCCACCGGATGGCCGGCCGCCGCGAGCACCTTGGCCGTCTCCGCGCCGATGCCGGACGACGCCCCCGTGATCACCGCGGGGCGGCGTTCGGGATGCGGGTACTTCCTGGACATCTTCGGTCCCTCCCAGTCCCTCCGCCTCAGCCCTTCCGCAGGGTGAAGCCGGTCGGCAGCTCGGCGAAGCCGCGGACGCTGGTGGAGTGCACGCGCACGGCCCGGTCGGCGTCCACCTCGAAGTCCTCGACGCGCCGGACCAGCTCGTTCAGCACGACCCGCGTCTCCAGCCGGGCCAGGTTCGCGCCCAGGCAGAAGTGCTTGCCGGAGCCGAAGCTGAGGATCTGGCCGAGCTCGCTCTTGGGCCGGTGGATGTCATAGACGGTCGGGTCGGTGAAGACCCGCTCGTCGCGGTTGGCGGAGCCGAGCAGGATCAGCGCCTTCGCCCCGGCAGGGATCGTCGTGCCGTGCATCTCCACGTCGTCGACGACGTAGCGGGCGAGCATCTGGCTGGAGGTGTCGTGCCGCAGCGTCTCCTCGATCCACGGCGTCACCAGCGCCTCGGGATCGCCCGGGTTCGCGAGCACCTCCGCCTTCTGCTCGGGGTGCGCGGACAGGTGGTACAGCGCGTTGCCGAGCAGCTTGGTGGTCGTCTCGTTCCCGGCGACCACCATGAGGAAGAGGAACGCGATGATCTCGCCGTCGGTGAGCCGGTCGCCGTCGATCTCGGCGACGGTGAGCGCGGCGGTGAGGTCGCCCGCCTCCGCGGCCGCCGCCCGGCGCTCCTTCACCATCCCCGCGTAGTAGGTGATGAGCTCGCCGGCCGCCTCCATGCCCGCCGGCGGGACGTCGCGGACGCCGTCCTCGCGGTGCACGACCAGGTCGGCGAGGCGCCGGACCTCGTCCCGGTCGGCCTCCGGCACCCCCATCATCTCGGAGATGACGTCCATGGGGAGCTTCCCGGCGAAGTCGGTGATCCAGTCGGCCTCGCCGTGCTCGGCGGCGGCGGCGAAGGTCCGTTCGAGGTAGTGCTCGGTGAGCCGCTGGATCTGCGGCTGCAGCTCCTTGACCCGGCGCGGCGTGAACGCGGCGGACACCAGCCTGCGCAGCCGGGTCTGCCGCTGCCCGTCGAGGGCGAGGAAGCTCATCACCCGGTGCGCGTCGGGGCTCCACGCGCTCGCGTCGAGGGAGACGCCCATCCGGTTGGAGAACGCCGCGTCGTCGCGGAGCACGTCGAACACGTCGGCGTGGCGCGAGACCACCCACAGGTCGTCCCGCTCGGCGTGGAAGACCGGTGCCTCCTCGCGCAGCCGCCGGTAGAGCGGGTACGGGTCCTCGTGGAACGCGTAGTCGTAGGGGTCGAAGACCAGGGGTCCGGCCACCGCGTCGGTCGAAGCGCTCATTCGTTGCCCCTCATGATCACTTCCACGGCCGAAACGAGCCGGTCGGCGATCTGGTCGTAGGTCAGCAGGCCCATGCCGGCCTGCAGCAGCGCGCCGGTGAAGGTGAGGACCAGCACCTCCAGGACGGCGGCGTCGGCCGGCGCCCCCGGCCGCGCCGCCCCCGCGAGGGCCGCCTCGAACCGGGAGTAGAACTCCCCGCCGATGCGCAGCCGCAGCCGCGCGACGTCGGGATCGCCGCCGAGCAGCGCCGGCGTCACCGCCGCCGCCAGCTCCGGTTCCGCGACGATCCGGGCCGTCAGCGCCCGGACGGTCGCCTGCAGCCGCTCGGTGGCGCCCGCTCCGTCCGCCGCGGCGCCGTCGTCCTCGCTGAGGTGCCGCCAGAACAGTTCCGCGAAGAGGTGGTTCTTGGACGAGAGGTAGGTGTAGGCGGTCGCCGGGGAGACGCCCGCCCGCTGGGCCACCGTCCGGATCGTCAGCGCGTCGTGCCCGACGGCGCGCAGCTCCTCGAGCCCGGCGGCCATCAGGTTCTCCACGGTTTCGGCCTGCCGGGCGTTGAGGCCCTGCCGCAGCGCCGGGCTGGTCACCTGACTGGACATGTGTCCACCGTAGACCGGGCCGGAGATCGCCGCAATAGCCGGATCTGAATCGACTTCTCCTTTTCGCGGAGGAGGGCAGGTTCTCCGGCCGCTCCGCCGGACAGCTGTCCAGTCACTATTCCAGGAAGCCTAGAACACGTTCTACTATGACGCCATGCGCAACGGAATCGTGCTCTTCACCTCCGACCGCGGCATCACGCCGGCAGCCCTCGCGAAGGCCGCCGAGGAGCGCGGCTTCGACACCTTCTACGTGCCCGAGCACACCCACATCCCGGTGCGCCGCGACGCGCTGCACCCCACCGGCGGCCAGGACCTGCCCGACGACCGCTACACGCGCACCCTCGACCCGTGGGTATCGCTCGCGACCGCCGCCGCCGTGACCGAGCGGATCGGCCTCGCCACCGCCGTCGCGCTGCCCGTCGAGTCCGACCCGATCACCCTCGCCAAGACGCTCGCGACCCTCGACCACCTGTCCGGCGGCCGGCTGACGATCGGCGCCGGCTTCGGCTGGAACACCGACGAGCTGGCCGACCACCACGTCCCGGCGGCCAGGCGGCGCACCGTCCTGAAGGAGTACCTGGAGGCCATGCGCGCCCTGTGGACCGAGGAGGAGGCGTCCTACGACGGCGAGTTCGTCTCGTTCGGGCCGAGCTGGGCCTACCCCAAGCCGCCGCAGGGCCGCATCCCCGTGATCGTCGGCGCCGGCGGCGGCCCGAAGACCATGAGGTGGATCGCCCGCCACGCCGACGGCTGGATGACCACGCCGATCGAGACCGGCATCGCCGACAAGGCCGCCCTGCTGCGCCGCGAGTGGGCCGACGCGGGCCGCCCCGGCGAACCCGACGTGCGGATCCTGGTCGCCAAGCGGCCCTCCCCCGACGACCTCGCCGAGTGGTCCGCGGCGGGCGCGTCCGAGCTGATCTGGGGCGTGCCGGACGCCGACGAGGCCAAAGTCATCGAGTACCTGGACAAGACCGCCGCCCGGCTCGGGCTGACCGCGAAGTGACGCCGACGAGAACCCGTTTCATCTTCGAGGAGATCGCCAGATGACCAACCCTGGAGCGATACCGCCCGGCCGTTACGCCGCCCTGTCCCGGGACGAACTCGCGGTCGCCGTCCCCGAGCTGCTCCTGATCGGTCAGCTGATCGACCGTTCCGGAATGGCGTGGTGCATCTCCGCATTCGGCCGGGAGGAGATGGCGCGGATCGCGATCGAGGAGTGGGCCGCGTCCAGCCCCATCTACACGCGGCGGATGCAGCGCGCCCTCGGCTACGCCCCGGAGGTGCCCGGGAAGGGCGACGTCCCGACGATCTTCAAGGGCCTCCAGCTCGACATCGGCGCCCCGCCGCAGTTCATGGACTTCCGCTACACCGTCCACGACCGGTGGCACGGCGAGTTCCACCTCGACCACTGCGGCGCCCTCATGGACGTCGAACCGATGGGCGAGGACTACGTCCGCTCCATGTGCCACGACATCGAGGACCCCACCTTCGACGCGACCGCCGTCGCGACCAACCCGAAGGCCCAGGTCCGCCCGATCCACCGGCCGCCGCGCTCGCCCGCCGGCCGGCACCCGCACTGCGCCTGGACCGTGATCATCGACGAGTCGCACCCGGACGCGCAGGGCATCCCCCTGCTCGCCGACAACGAGCGCTCCCGCGCCGCGACCCTCGACCTGGCGCCGATCGACCCGGCCGACGACGGCCTCGCCGACTACACCGGCCCACTGCTGTCCGACCTCGACTTCGCCGCCTTCTCCCGCTCCGCGCTCGCCCGGATCGCCGACGAGGTGTGCCTGCAGATGCACCTGCTCAACCGGGCCTTCACGCTCGCCGTGGCCGCACGCGCCGACGCCGACGGCCTCCTGCGCATCCGCCGTAGGCAACTGGTCGGCATCGCCGGCGTCGCCGCCGAACGCCTCGCCCGCGCCCTCGACCTCCCGGCCACCCCCGAGGGGGCCGCCCGGCTCCTCGCCGTTCACCCGCTCCTCAACCCGTCGGCCTACGTCGACGCCTCCGTCGACGGCGCGACCGTCACCGTCCGCCCGTCCCCCGCCCACGAGGACGGCGCCTGGATCTCCCTGTGCGGACCCGGCTGGACGACCGCGCTCCAAGCCGTCGTCCGCGCCCTGGACCCCTGCCTCGACACCGAGGTCACCGGCACCGACCGGGACTGGCGGCTGGCCGTCGTCCGCCGCGACGAGCCCGCGCCCGAGCCCGACGAGGTGGCCGTCGTCCGGTTCAGCACCGGCTCCGGCTTCGCCTTCGAGCCGCGCCGCTCCCTGCCGATCACGCCCGTCTGACGCGCGAGCGGTTCGTTCAAGACGAGCCGCGCCGGGACTGCCGACACTTCCGGTCATGACCGAGCAGACCTTCACGCCCGCGCTGGGCCGCGCCTCCTTCCCCCGCCTCTACGACGCCGTGATCGCGCTGACCCGGGAGCGCCTGTGGCGGAGCATGATCGCCATGCACGCCGCGGTCCGGGCCGGTGACGTCGTCGTCGACGTCGGCTGCGGCACCGGATCGCTGGCCCTGCTCCTGCACCGCATCGAGCCCTCCGCGCGCGTGATCGGCGTCGACCCCGACCCGAAGATGCTCGCGGCCGCCGAGCCCAAGGCCGGTGCGGGCGGCGTCGAGTGGCGGACCGGGATGGGCGACGCGCTGACGGACATCGTGGATGCGGGGACCGCCGACACCGTCGTGTCGAGCCTCGTCCTCCACCAGTGCCCCGTGCCGATGAAGCGGGCGATCCTGGCCTCGATGCTCGAGACGCTGCGGCCCGGCGGCCGGCTGGTGATCGCCGACTTCGGTCTCCAGCGCACCCGGGCGATGCGCCTGGCCTTCCGCCTGGTGCAACTGGCGGACGGCCGGGAGGACACGCGGTTCAACGCCGACGGAAGGCTGCCGGGCCTCATCTCCGAGGTCGGCTTCGTCCAGGTACGGGAGACCGCGGCCGTGCCGACGGTCAACGGCTCGATCTCCCTCTACACCGCGCGGCGCGCCTGACGTCCCAGCGCCCGGACGACCTCCGCGGGCGTCAGCCCCATCATCCGGCGCATCTCGCGGGTGAAGTGCGCCTGGTCGGCGAAGCCGCCCGCGAGCGCGGCGCCGCTCAGCGTCCGCCCCTCGTGCAGCGCCTCGGCCGACCGGGCGAGGCGCCGCCAGATGCGCCACCGCGCGAGCGGCATGCCCAGCTCCGCCCGCGCCAGCGCGCAGAGCCGCTGCGGGGACAGCCCCACCCTCGCCGCCAGCGCCGTCATCGGGATCCGCTCGTCCATCAGCACGCGCATCGCGTCCAGCAACCGCCCGTCGAGCTCCCCCGACAGACGACCACCCGCGACGTCCTCCTCACGAAGCCCCCTCATGCCAGGAGCCGGGGTGATGCCCCTGCCGCAGACCACCCGCAACCGGTCGGCGAACGCGCAATGCGGCTCCACGAAAAGCGTGCGCAGCTCCCGAACCGGAAGCAGCCTGTGGCCGACCATGGGCGGCACGACCAACGCCGCATCGCTGAAGCGGTTGCCGTCCTCATCGTCCATGACCACCTCGCCATGAACACCGATGGCCACCTGAAAGGCGGCATGCCGATGAAAGCCCCCCTCCGCCACAGCCCCTTGGTAGACCGCGTAACCGTCCCCAATAACGAAGTAAGCCCCCTCCACCCCACACCCCCTCAACCGCCCCGACACCAACACCACACCACCGCCCCAACACACACCCAGCGCCTCAAGCACATTCAGCCGTCCCAAGACACCAGCACACACCTCAACCCGCGCGACGCCCCCGCCCACTCAAGCGCAAGCCCGACCCACCGCACGCCCCGACCAACGCAGCACAGCCAGCACTAGGCACGCTCCGCCCCCGCACAGCGCACACCCACGACCAGCGGGGGCACACATCGCCCGCCGACACACCAGGTCCAACCACCCCAGCGCACACCCAGGCCGACGCGATGCGCACTCCGGCCAATGCAGCGCACCCCTGGACGACCCGGCGCAGCGCAGCCGATACGGCGCCCACCGGCCAGCATGACGCACATCCCGACCGACGCGAGCCCACACCCCACCACCGCGCCGCGCATCACGGCCGGCTCGGCAGACACCCCCGGCCGCCCCGGCCCGCATCCCGGCCAATGCGGCGCACACCGTAGCGGCCCAGAACCCCACCCACCCAGCACATCTCGACCTACGCGAGCCCACACCCCACCACCGTGCACACATCGCGCCAGCGCAGCACGCACCACGACCGGGTGGGCGCGCTACGGCAGACGCGGCGGAGGTGGCGTGTTCAGAGTTCGAGGACTAGGCGCGGGCCTTTGGCGCGGGACACGCAGATCATCATGAAGCCGCCGTCGGCGCGCTCGTCGTCGGTGAGCACGGAGTCGCGGTGGTCCGGCTCGCCGTCGAGGACGGGCGTCTCGCATGTTCCGCACGTGCCCTCGCGGCACGACGACAGGACCGTGACGCCAGCCTCCTCGACCGTCTCCAGGATCGACCGCCCGGGCTCGACCTGCAGCGTGCGGCCGGTGAGCGACAGCTCGATCTCGAACGCCTCGTTCGGGCCGGTGACGGGCTTTGCAGAGAAGCGCTCAGTGCGCAGCGTGCCACTGGGGCACCGCTCCTCGACCGCCGCCAGCATCGGCTCGGGCCCGCAGCAGTAGACGAGCGTGCCCTCCCGGAGCCCGGAAAGCGCGGCGTCGAGGTCGGGCAATCCGAACTCGTCCTGCGGCCGTACCTCGACACGCTCTCCGTAGCGCGCCAGGTCGTCGAGGAAGGCCATCGCCGCCCGCTGCCGCCCGCCGTAGAGGAGCCGCCAATCCGCGCCCGCGGCATCCGCCGCCGCCACCATCGGCAGGATCGGCGTGATGCCGATGCCCCCGGCCAGGAATAGGTAGCCGGGCGCGTCCTCCAGAGCGAAATGGTTGCGCGGGCCGCGCGTGAGGAGCTTGTCGCCGACGTTCAGTCGCTCGTGGACGAACGTGGAGCCCGGCCCCTCCCTCAGCACACCGAGCCGCCACGTCCGATCGTCGGCCGGGTCGCCGCATAGGGAGTACTGCCGCACGAGACCGTCGGGCATCAGCAGGTCGACGTGCGCGCCAGGCTGCCAGGACGGCAACGCGCCTCCGTCCACGGCGCCCAGCGTCAATCCCACGACGCCTTCCGCGAGATCGGTCCTTTCCAGGACGACGACCTCCGTCTCGACGGCGCTCTGGTCGGTCACGTGCCCCCCTCTCGTTCGTGGTCGTCCCGACCATCGCTGCTCCTCCGGGCACGCGTCACCCCCGCTTCCGTCAAACGGAAGACCTCGGCCGACCCGGCGCCGTGCACGCAGTCATCCGCTTTGAGGGTTCGTCGACTCACCAATGGAGATGCCGGGGAGAGCACCGTCTGTGACGTACGGTGTTCTGCGGCGAAACGGCGTTCGCCGTCGTATGGACAGCGGGTGCGAGGCCCCCTGGAGTGGCATCGGAGCGGATAATGAAGGCAGCGCGTTTCGACCTGTTCGGAGGCCCGGAGGTGCTCCAGATCGTGGATCTTCCCGATCCGCATCCGGGCCCCGGCCAGATCCGGATCGCGGTGCGCGCGGCCGGGGTCAACCCGAGCGACTGGAAGAAGCGCCAGGGCCTGATGGACCCGGAGCTCCCCCAGACGCTGGGCCACGAGGCGGCGGGCATCGTGGACGAGCTGGGCGAGGGCGTCAAGGACGTGGCTGTCGGCGACCGCGTGTTCGGCTTGTCCGCCGAAGGGGCGGCGCAGGCCGAGCTGGCCGTGCTGTCCTTCTACGCGCCGATCCCGCCGTCGCTCGACTTTCCCGGCGCCGCGGCACTGCCGGCCGCCATCGAGACGGCCACGCGCGCGCTCGACCAGCTCGGCGTCGCAGGCGGCACGCTGCTCATCAACGGCGCCTCCGGAAGCGTCGGCAGCGCCGCCGTCCAGCTCGCCGTTGCGCGCGGCGCGCGCGTGATCGGTACGGGCGGCCCGGCGAACCACGAGTACCTGCGCTCGCTGGGGGCCGAGCCCGTCGCCTATGGCGAGGGCCTGGCCGAGCGGGTCCGCGCGCTTGCGCCCGGCGGCGTCGACCTGGCGCTCGACGTCGCGGGGAGCGGGGTACTGCCCGAACTCATCGGCCTCACCGGCGGTGCCGAGCACGTTCTCACGGTCGCCGACTTCGCCGGCGCACGGGAGCACGGAGTGCGGTTCAGCCGCGGGGACGCCGGCCGCGCCGTCCACGTGCTCGACGAGATCGGCGCGCTGATCGAGGCCGGACGCTTCTCGCTCCCGGTCGCGGGGACCTTCCCGCTCGCCGAGATCGCCGAGGCGCACCGCGCCGGCGAGGAGGGCCGCGTCCGCGGGAAGCTCGTCCTGCTGGTCGGCTGACACGGCCGCGGTGGCCGTGGTTAGGCTCCTTCACGGTCATTCTTCCTGGGAAAGGGCGGGCGCATGGACGTGCTGGAGCGGCTCCGGGAGATCTGCCTCGGGATGCCGGAGGCGACCGAGAAGCCGTTCGGGGGTCACACATCGCCCTCCTTCCGTGTTCGCGACAAGCTGTTCGTGATGACCAGCGAGGACGGCTCGTCCATGATGTTCAAGGCCGGTCCGGGGGTGCAGGAGGCCCTGGTATCGGAGGACCCGGAGCGGTTCTTCGTCCCGAAGTACGTCGGCGCCAAGGGATGGGTCGGCGCTCGCCTGGACGTCGAGCACGACTGGGAGGAGCTGGCGGAGCTCATCGAGGACAGCTACCGCCTGATCGCCCCCAAGCGTCTCTCGGCCCTGCTGGACTGAACCCCCGCCATCGCCCGGGCCGCGCAAGCCTCATCCCCAGCGAGCACACCGCCAGCCGCCGCAGCTAACGGCCACAGCGCCGGCAAGCGCCGCGCAAGCCCCCGCCAGCGGACGCGCCGCCAGCCGCCACGGTCGGTCGACGCGCCGCCAGTGGGCGCGGGCAGCAGGCCCGACGCCCGCAACCGCCAACGGGTACGGCCCGAGCCGTCGCCGCCAGCGCGCACGGCGCCAGCCACCGCCAGCGGGCGGGGCTCAAGCCACCCTGGTCGGCAGGCGCGCCGCCAGCCGCCCTGGTCGGTCGACGCGGCGCGAGTTGCCGTGGACGGTGGGCGCACCAGCAGCGGGCGCGAGCAGCAGGTGCGATGCCCACGCCGCCAGCGGGTACGGCCTGAGTGGCCGTGGTCGGTGGCGTGCCGTCGGGGGGTGTGGGTGGCAGGTTGAGGTCCGCGGTCAGCGGGGGTGGTGGGGGCGGCGGGAGAGGGTTGTCAGGCGGGCGGTGATGCGGTTCATCGTCGCGGCGTCGGGATTCCAGCCGCGTTGGAGGAGTGCGGTCAGGAGCGCCTCCAGGTAGGGGGCCGGGCGGTACAGGAAGAGCTTGGTGACGGGGATGATCTGCCAGCCCATCTCCCGGCCGAGCCAGCGGCGGCGGCTCTCGTCGTGGGCGCGGGCGGCTCGGCCGGTGTGGTGGCGCTCGCCGTCGTACTCGATGCCGACGCGGTAGTCCTCGTAACCGAGGTCCACGTAGAGGCAGCGGTCGCGCGGCCCGGCGACGGGGACCTGGGTGCGCGGGCGCGGGAAGCCCGCGTCGACGACGGCGGTCCGGACCCAGCTCTCCCCGGGGGAGGCCGCGCCGCGGTCGCCGAGGCGCAGGAGGTCGCGCAGCCGCCTGTTGCCGTGGTAGCCGGGCAGTGTGCGGGCCATGGCCTTGAGTTCATCGGTGTCGACTCCGTTCCGGAGGAACTGGTCCAGTGCGGCGACCGCCTCGGAGCGCGGCAGCCAGCGCGTGCAGTCGAGGGCCGTACGGGCGCGGGAGGTGACGCGGATGCCCGCCTCCTCCCGCACGTGGTCGGGTGGAAGGTCCACGTGGTCGGCGACGGGCGGGCCCGTCGCGCACTCGGCCGGTCCGGGGGTGATCAGTTCGACGTCCCAGTCGGTCTCGTTCACGCCCGGTGGGAGGACGTCGATGCCCCAGATCCAGGCGGCGGTGCGGCGGGCGATGACCGCGTCCGGCGGGAGGAGGCCGCTGAGGGCGGCGGCGCGGACGGTGAGCGGGGAGCCGGTGCCGGGGGTGACGTGGAGGCCGGGGCCGACGGGGACGGCCGGGCCGCCGGACGTCCGCTTCCAGGTGATGCCGAATCCGTTCATGGTCACCGATGATGCCGACCCCGCAGGCCCCCGGGCAGGGGCTCGGGAAAATGTGGATAACCCCCTGTCGACGCAGGTCAGAGGCGTCTCCTGCCGAGGAGCACCGCGGTGAGGACGGCTCCGCAGAGGGCGACGGCGGCCGCGGTGGCGAAGAGGGCGTCCAGCCCTTCGGTGAACACCCGGTGCCGGCTCAGGACCGCTCCGTACACCGCGATCCCCACCGCGGACCCGACCTGCATGACGGTGTTGTTGACGCCGGACGCCATGCCGAGCCGGGACCGGTCCGCGACGTCCACGGCGAGGCCGCCGAGGGTCGGCAGCGCGATCCCGCACGCGAGGCCGGCCAGCGCCATGCCCGGCGCCAGATGGGTCCAGGACGAGCCGGGTGCCAGCCCGTGCATGAGCAGGATCGCCAGCGCGAGGAGCGTCAGCGAACCCGTGACGAGCAGGCCCTTGGGAAGGCGGTCCATGACGGCGCCGGCGATCGGACCGGCGACGAGGATGGGGACGACGAGCGGCAGGAAGCACAGGCCGGTCTTGAGCGCGGAGAAGCCGAGCTGGTCCTGGAACCACAGCGACACGTAGATGAGCAGGGCGAAGACGCTGGCCTGCACGGCGAACGACCCGATCTGCGTGCCGCTGAACGCGCGGTCCCGGAAGAGCGGCAGGTCCAGCATCGGGTCGGCGAGGCGGCTCTCCACGGCGAGGAACGCCGCGAGCGACGCCGCCGACGCGCAGAAGACGAGCGGGGTCTCGGCGCTCCCCCAGCCGTGGTCCTGGACGCGCAGCAGCCCGAAGACCAGCAGGGACAGGGAGACGGCGAGGAGGCAGGGCCCGGCGAGGTCGATGCGGCGCCGCGCGCGGGGAGTCTCCTCGCGCGGCAGCGCGCGGGCGCCCATCGCCAGGGTGACGGCTCCGACCGGCACGTTCACCAGGAAGACCCAGCGCCAGCCGAGGCCCGAGACGAGCGCGCCGCCGACGACGGGGCCGAGGACGACGGCGAGCCCGGCGGCGGTGCCCCGCACGCCGAACGCGACGCCGCGGGCCTGTCCCGTGTAGCACTGCGCGATGAGCGCGAGCGTGGTCGCGAACATCAGCGCGCCCGCGAGCCCCTGGACGGCCCGCGCCGCGATGAGGGTCGCGGCGGTGGGCGCCAGGCCGCACGCCAGCGACGCCGCGGCGAACAGCGCCACGCCGGCGAGGAAGGAGCGGCGCCGCCCCCAGCGGTCGGCGAACGCTCCGGCGGTGAGCTGGGAGGCGGCCATCGCCATCGTGTACGCGTTCACGACCCATTGCAGGTCGCCGAGGCCGGCGTGCAGGTCGTGGCGCATTCCCGGGACGGCGACGGTCACCACCGTCGCGTCCAGCATGAGCATGAAGACGGCGGCGACGATCGCCGCGAGCGGCCACCATCCGCTCGTCCGGTCGTGGTGGCGGGCGATCGCGGGGGCTGGTCTCTGGTCGACCATGAGGCTCCTTCCCTAGCGGTATTAGGGTCAATCTAACACCGCTAGGGTACACCTAGCACTATTAGAGAAGAAGGGTGTCCGATGGCACGCCGCGCGCAGGGAGGCGCGGGTCGCGGGCGCGGCGCCGCTGGGACGGGAGCGTCAGAGGGCCGCGTCGGGACGCATCGCGGTGGCGGAGGACGCCGCCCACGCGCCGATGCGGTGGATCAGCTCCGGGGTCGCGGCGACCTCCGCGTGGCCGAACCCGGGTTCGATCCACAGTTCCTTCGGGTCGCGCGCCGCGTCGTACAGCTGCCGCCCGTGCTCGATGGGGAAGAACGCGTCGGAGTCCCCGTGGACGATCAGCAGCGGCGCGGGGGCGATGCGCGCCGCGACCTCGTGCGGCGCCTCGGGGACGGGGTCCCAGCCCTTGGCGGCGATGCGCGTCCCGCGCGCGAGGCGGACGGCGAGCCGTCCGAGGGGCCGCTCGATCACCCAGTGGACGCGGCGCATGGGGACGGTGTCGCGGTAGTACCAGCGGGCGGGCGCGCTGACCGAGACGACCGCGTCTACGGCGCCGTGCAGCGCGGCGTGCCGGATCGCGACGGCGCCGCCCAGCGAGAAGCCCGCGACGACGACGCGCCGGTACCCCCGGACGCGTGCCGCGGTGACCGCGGCCTGCACGTCGAGGACCTCCAGGTCGCCGACCGTGGAGTGCCCGCCGGACCGCCCGTGGCCGCGCAGGTCGAGGGCGAGGACGCCGCCGTACCGGTGGAGCACCGCGCCGATGCGGCGGAGCGCGGGCTGCCGCCAGGAGCAGGTGAAGCCGTGCGCGAGCACGAAGCAGAGGTCGTCGTCCCCGCCGAGGTGTCCTGCGTCGATCCGCACACCGTCGGCGGCCTGGAGCGTCACGGGATCCGGAGTCACCACCCCTCCATGATCGGACATCGCGCTCCGGGCTCCCCTCCCGCCCCCCGGGGAGAAGTGGGGCGGGTGGGGCTGAACGTGCAGGTGGGTGGGTAGGTAGCCGGTGTGTCGGGGGCGCTGGTGGAACCACGGGCGCGCGGGTCGGGGCGGCCGGTATGGGCGGCGAAGACCGCGCGCTGCGCCTGACGGCGCGCGAAGGGGCGCCGGAGACCGGGGCGAACGGGCCGCGGGCTCCGGAGGGCTTCCGGTCGCGTGCCGCCGGGCGTCCGCCGCGGCGCGCGAACGGTGAGGACGCGCTGCGGTCCATGCTGTCCTCGGCGCGGGCCCATGACCGGGCGGCGGCCTTGCTGGAGGACATGGCGGCCGTCCATCCGGAGGAGGCCGCGGCGCATCTGGAGTCGGCCGAACGGCATCGCCGGTGGGCCGACAACGACCGGGATCTGGCGGACCGGTACGGCCCGCGGCACCAGGACCCGGACGAGCCATGACGCCGGCGGCGGGGCGGCGGGACGGCAGGGCGGCAGGGCGAGCCCCTGCCCGGAGCGCCTGACGACGCTCTGTGCGACGATCGGGACAGCAGATCAGGGAGGTCCTCGTGCGCATCGGTGTTTCCCTCGGCGAGGGGGGGGGGGGCGCCCCCCGCCGCCCACCCGCGGGGCCAGGAGGGGGCGGCCGCCCCCCGCCCGGGGGGGGGGGGGCGGTGGGGGGGCGCGTGTTGGGTGGGTGGGGGGCGCGGGCGGC
>NZ_JBEYYT010000123.1:0-23743 GCF_040645715.1 Spirillospora sp. NPDC046719
GCCAGCGGAGCGGGGAAACAGCCCGTCAACCGTGACGGGGGTTCCAGGGGGTCGCCCCCCTGGGCTAACGCAGCAGGTTCACGATGGCCACGAGGCCGACGACGACGATGACGCCGCGGAGGACGAGGGGCGGGATGCGGCGGCCCACCTTGGCGCCGATGAAGCCGCCGACGGTGGAGCCCGCCGCGATCAGCAGCACCGCCCACCAGTTGATCCCGGTGTCGCCGAACAGCCAGGTGGCGATGAACATGATCGCCGCGGTGCCGTTGACGATGGCCGACAGCACGTTCTTGCTCGCGTTGAGCCGCTGGAGGTCGTCGTCCAGCATGATGCCGAGCAGCGCGATCAGCACGATGCCCTGCGCGGCGCCGAAGTAGCCGCCGTACATGCCGGCGAGCAGCACGCCGAGCCACAGCCAGGGCCCGCCGTGCGCGTGGCCGCCGCCGCCGTCCTCGCGCCGCGTGCGGATCCAGCTCTGGAGCCGGGGCTGGACGACGACGAGGATCAGCGCGATGACGATCAGGATCGGGACGATGAACTTGAACGCGGAGGCGGGCAGGCCGAGCAGCAGCAGCGCGCCGATCACGGCGCCGGTCAGGGAGGCGCTGCCGAGGCGCAGCAGCCGGGCGCGCTGGCCCTTCAGCTCGGCGCGGTACCCGTAGGCGCCGGTGACGCCGCCGGGGACGAGGCCGATGTTGTTGGACACGTTCGCCACGACCGGTACGTAGCCGAGCGCCACCAGCGTCGGGAACGTGATCAGGGAGCCGGACCCCACGACGGTGTTGATGCCTCCGGCGGCGACCCCGGCCGCGAAGACCGCGGCCGCGTCCAGCAGGTTCAAGAGGGCCCCATCCCAGCGCTAGCGGTTGGCAACGGCGCTCATGATGGTAGGGACAGCGCAGCTCAGGACGGTAATGGGGGTGCCCGTTACCTGGTGGTCCGCCCGGAACGCCGGGAGGGGCGCGCTCAGCGGACGGCGCGCGCGTACCAGCGGCCGCCCTGCCTCTCGATGGTGAGCGGCAGGCCGAAGCAGGCCGTCAGGTGCTCGGCGGTGAACACCTCGTCGACCTTGCCCTGCGCGACGATCTCGCCCCGGCGCAGCAGCAGCGCATGGGTGAAGCCGTCGGGGACCTCCTCGACGTGGTGGGTGACCATCGCCATCGTCGGGGCGGTGGGGTCGTCGGCGAGGACGGCGAGCCGGGCGACGAGGTCCTCGCGGCCGCCGAGGTCGAGGCCCGCGGCGGGCTCGTCCAGCAGCAGCAGTTCGGGGTCGGGCATCAGCGCGCGGGCGATCTGCACGCGCTTGCGCTCGCCCTCCGACAGGGTGGTGAACGTCCGGCTCATCAGCTCGGCGCAGCCGAGGGCGTCCAGCAGCGCGACGGCGCGGCTGACGTCGGTGGAGTCGTACTCCTCCTGCCAGCGGCCGAGGATGGCGTAGGAGGCGGTCAGCACGAGGTCGATGACCTTCTCGCCGGCGGGGACCTTCTCGGCGAGCGCGGTGCTGGCGAGGCCGATGCGGGGCCGCAGCTCGAACACGTCGGTGCGGCCGAGCTCCTCCTCCAGGATCTCCACCGAGCCCTCGGTGGGGTGCATCATCGCGGCGGCGACCTGCAGCAACGTCGTCTTGCCCGCGCCGTTGGGGCCGACGATGACCCACCGCTCGCCCTCGTTCACCGTCCACGTGACATCGCGCAGCAGGGCCGAGCCCCCGCGCTTGACCCCGACTCCGCGGAGCTGAAGTACCTCGCCGGCCATCGCGCGCCTTCGTCCCCATTCCCGGTGATCCCACCGGTCCCGGTCCGGACCGGTCCGTTCTCCAGGAAAGAACCTATGCGATGCCGGGCCTCCGCCGCCCCCCGGCTCCCCGCCGAGCCGCCCGTCCCGCGCGCACCGGAAGGGAGGAACGTCCCGCGGGCCCGATGGCAGTGGCGATCCGAGCGCTTATGGTGGATCGCATGTCCATTGGGGAGTGTCGGACGCGATGAGCTCGGACGGGATGAGCAGGGACGTGGCGACCGCGCTGGTCGCGTGGGGCAATGCCTGGCTGACGGGCAGCGTCGGCCTGGACGAGGCGGTGGACGCGGTCGAGAAGGCGGGGGGCCCGCAGATCCTCGGCGGCGAGCCCGCCGAGGTGACGCTGCGCCGCGGGCTCGGTGACCTGCGCGTCGGCGGGCTGACCGCGCTGCGGCTGGCGCTGCCCGAGCCGGGCGACCCGCTGGGGCTGACCGGCCCGGCCGAGTTCAACCGGTCCGCGATCGACGCGGGCGCGGCGGTGGTCGCGCTGCTCGGCGACCGGGCGATCGGGCTGGTCCCCGAGGAGGACCGGCGCGGCTCGTCGTACGTCGGGGTGCGCTGGACGACGCACGACGCGTCCGCGAACCCGCCGGACGTGCCGGGCCTGGCCGACGCCGACCGGCAGCTGACGCTGGCGATGCGGGACGCGACGGAGGCGCTGCTGGCGGTGGACGACGTGTCCGGGGTGCCGCCGGAGATCGCGGACGCGCTGGTCGACCTGCGCGACCCGCACCGCGGCGACCATCCGCTGGCGCCCGGGTATCCGCCGCGCGCGCACAGGGTGGCGGCGCTGGCGGGCCGGCTGGCCCTGGTCGTGGACCTGGCGCGGCGGATGGACGAGCGCGGCCTCACCGCCGACCAGATGCGCCGCCGGAGCGAGGCGCTGCGGCTGCTCGACCGGGCGGTGCGGCGGGCGCGGGTGGCCGCGTGCAACAGCGCGTTCGATCCCGTCCCGTAGGCGCCCTCTCCGGCGCGGTGATGAGAACGTGCCAAAAAGGAAAGCGGGACGTCCCCGGAGGGACGCCCCGCTTCAGTGCGCCGCGAGTGCTCAGGTGCGGACGACGAGGGTGTTGCAGATCTTGTCGGCGAAGGTCTGCTTGCGCTCGTCCCACAGCGGCCACAGGTAGCCGATGTCGCAGGCGATGCTGTCGGCGAAGTGGGCGAGGCGCCGGACGAAGGCGCCGCCGAAGCCGAGGACCTGCCCGGTCTGGGCGCTGACGACCTTGATGCCCATCTGGCGCTTGCCGATGGTCTGGCCGGTGGTGCCCTCCTGGTAGATCATCCAGATGCCGCCGCCGAAGCCGATGACGATGGCGACCAGCAGGAACAGCAGGCCGAGGAACGCGCCGCCGCCGCTGCCGCTGCCCATCAGCAGGAGGGCGATGAAGTAGAGGATGCCGACGGGCGCGCCGATGATCAGCCCGTCGATGATGGTGGCACCGGCACGCGAGCCCCACTCGGCCAGCTGGCCGGTCGAGCCGTAGTGGTGGTGGTGCACCTCCTGGTAGGCCGGCTGCGCCGGGGCCGGGGGGGCGCCGTAGGCCGGCTGCGCGGCGGGCGGCTGGCCGTAGCCGGGCTGCGCCGCGGGGGGCTGGCCGTAGCCGGGCTGCGCCGGCGGCTGGCCGTAGCCCGGCTGCGCCGGGGGCTGGCCGTAGCCGGGCTGCTGCTGACCGTATCCGGGCTGCTGGGCCGGGGGCTGGCCGTAACCGGGCTGCTGCTGTTGCCCGTACCCGGGCTGCTGCTGTTGCCCGTAGCCCGGCTGCTGACCGTACGGGTCGTAGGGGTTACCCACACTTGCTCCTTATTGATTGACCCTGTGGATATGTGACGCCCGCCGGACCCGGAGGGCTCCGCAAGTCTGACCGACGATCGACCGCGGCTCAAACCCGCAGAACACCGAACCGGACGAGCTGCCACAGCTCCGACCCGACGAGGGCGGCGCCGAGCATTCGGGCACGGGTCTTCGGCTGGAGTGCCCACCACCGTCCTCCGAGCCCCAGGGGGGCGAGGGCGACGGCGGCCGCACCGGTCAGGGCCAGCGGGTTCGCGAGGACGGCGCGGACCGGATGGCCCTCGCCCGCCTCGATGAACACGGTGGTCCCCCCGCACAGGGGACACGGGAGACCGGTGAGCGCCCGCAGGGGGCAGAGCACGCCGGGGTCGTGGAGGCGGTGGATCCATGAAACGCCGACGGCCGCAACGGCCATCGCCGCAACGCGCAGCAGCACGCCTCGTGGGCCGTGCCGCGCTGCGGTGAGGGTCCGGCTGACGAGCCGGCCGAGCGCACCCTCCGGTGCACCGGCGGCCGCCGCCCCGGGCGCTCCCCCCAACGAATCCTCCGCCTCGAAGACAAACGGCTGAGTGACCCGTATACCGGGTGCACCCGGAGGCGGGTCAAGTGCGGGCGACGATCCGCGACGCGACCGTTACCGAGGGCACGCTGAGCCCACCTCGGAGCAAGACTAGGACAAATCGCCAGCTACGCGGGCAGAGTTATGGGTTACGGATGCCACGAATCACGTCGCGAGCAGCGCGGGAACGCACGCGGGCGGCCACGGGCAAGCGGCCACGGGCAAGCGGGCGCGGGCAGGCGGACACGGGCAGGCGGACGCGGGCGGACGCGCGCGGCCGTACGGGCGGCCGCCGGGCGCGGCCGCGCCGGGGTCAGGACTGGGCCGCGGCGCCCACGGTCACGGGACCGCCGGCGTCGGCGTGGTACTCCGCCTCGACGACGTCCGCCACGACCGCGGTGATGTTGTCGGGACCGCCGTTGGCCCGCGCCTCCTCGATCAGCGCGGCGACGGCGCGCTGCGGGTCGGCCTCCGCGGACAGCAGCTCGTAGATCCGCTGCGCGTCGACCGGGCCGCTGAGGCCGTCCGAGCAGAGCAGGTAGCGGTCGCCGAGGCGGGCCTCGCGCAGCCGCAGGTCGGGCTCGCGGTCGTCGCGGCCGTCCAGCACCCGGTACAGCACGTGCGACAGCCGCGACGTCTCGGCCGGGTCGGCGGTCTGCCCCGCCTGCTCGGCCTCCGCCTTGAGCAGCTCGTCCATCGTGTGGTCCTGGGTCATCTGGAACAGCTCGCCGTCGCGCAGCAGGTAGCCGCGGGAGTCGCCGATGTGCGCCAGGGCGACCGACTCGCCCGACCACAGCATCGCGGTGAGCGTGGTGCCCATCCGGCTCAGGTCGGGCCGCTCCTCGCGGACGATGCGCAACTTCTCGTTGGCCTCCGCGACCGCGCGGCCGAGGCTCTCGACCAGATCGTCACCATGGGCGCCGGTGTCCAGCGAGCGCAGCGAGCCGATGACGGTCGAGCTCGCGACCTCGCCGCCGGCATAGCCGCCCATGCCGTCCGCGACCGCGATCAACCGAGCACCGGCGTAGCCCGAGTCCTCGTTGTTCTCTCGGTTGCACCCGATGTCACTGCCTGCTGCGTACCTGATTGCTACGTTCATACCGATTTCGATGACGATCCTGTCAGAGGAGTTGTATCACTCACGAGCGGCCTCCCCGGCCCGGTCCGCGCCATCCCGGCCGGCACCGTCCCGGGCGGTGCCGTCCCGCCCGACGCCGTGCCGGACGGCGTAGAGCGCCGCCTGCGTCCGATCCTGCACTCCCAGTTTCATGAGCAGATTACTGACGTGCGTCTTGACCGTCTTCTCCGAGACCACGAGCGCGCGGGCGATCTCCCGGTTGGACCGCCCCCGCGCGATGTGCACGAGCACCTCCCGTTCCCGTTCGGTGAGCGCGCCCAGGCCGCGGTCGGCCGGCTCGCGCTCGGGCTCCGCGCGCAGCATCGCCTCCGCCGCGTCCGGTGCGAACAGCACGTGCCCGTCGTGCACCGCCCTGATCGCCTGGACGAGGGCGCGCGGGTCCACGTCCTTGTACAGGTAGCCGGCCGCGCCCGCCTGCACCGCCGGCAGCACGTGCCCGCGCTCGGTGACGCTGGTCAGGATCAGCACCCGCGCCTCCACCCCCCGAGCCCGCAACTCCGTCAGCGCGGTCACGCCGTCGGCGCCCGGCATCTTGAGGTCCATCAGCACGATATCGGGCTTCAGCGATTCGGCCAGCGTCACCGCCGACGTGCCGTCCTCCGCCTCGCCGACCACCTCGATGTCGTCCTGGATGCCGAGGAACGTGCGCAGCCCCTGCCGGACGACCGGATGGTCGTCGGCGATCAGCACCCGGATCGGCGGCGCGGGCGGCGGCGTCACAGCGGCACCTCCAGCCGCACCGTCGTGCCGCGCCCCGGGGCGGCGTCGATGCCGAACGTCCCGCCGATCGAGCACGCCCGGTCGCGCATGGACGCGAGGCCGAGCCCGCCCTGCTGGTCGCCGTCGGACGCGGCGAACCCCGCCCCGTCGTCGGCGACCTCCAGCACGGCGCTGCCGTCCAGCACGCGCAGGCTCACGTCGACCGTCCGCGCCCCGGCGTGTCGCAGCGCGTTGTAGACGGCCTCCTGCGCGATCCGCAGCACGACCGCCTCCTGGTCCTCCTGCAGGACGACCGGTTCGCCCGCGGTGAACCGGACGGCGGTCTCGTGCGCCCGGTCCAGCACCTCGGCGTGCTTGCGCAGCGACGCGACGAGGCCGTCCGCGAGGTCGGCGGGGCGCAGCTCGAAGATGACCGCGCGCAGCTCGGCGAGCGCGTCGGCGGCGAGCCGCTCGACCTGCTCCAGCTCCTCGGCGGTCCGGACCGGGTCCTTCTCCGCCAGCGCGGCCGCGGTGCGCGCCGTCAGCCGCAGCGAGAACAGCTTCTGCGCGACGGCGTCGTGCAGCTCGCGGGCCAGCCGGTTCCGCTCGGCGACGACCGTCAGCTCGCGGTTGTGCTCGTAGAGGCGGGCGTTGGTGATCGCGATCGCGGCGTGCGCGGCGAACAGCGCGAGCAGGTCCTCGTCGTCCTGGGTGAACCCGCCGGGCCGCTTCTTGTTGGCCAGGAAGATGATGCCGAGGACGTCCTCGCCGTCCTTGATCGGCACGCCCAGGAAGTCCTTCAGCACGGGGTGCGCGACGGGCCAGCCCTCGAACTCGGGCTCGCGGCGGATGTCGGCCAGCCGCTTCGGCGTGTCGCCGCGCAGCATCGCCGCGAGCATGCCGTGCTGGCGGGGCAGCGGGCCGATCCGCTCCCAGTCCTCGTCGGAGACGCCCTCGACCACGAACTCGGCGAACGAGCCCTCGTCGTCGGGCACGCCGAGGGCCGCGTACCGGGCGTCCAGCAGCCGCGCGGCGGCCCGGACGATCACCTGCAGCACCTCGTGGACGGACAGGTGGCGGGTGACGGCGAGCACGGCGGAGCTCACCGCGTGCAGGGTCGCGCCCTGCCCGGCTCCGAGCCCTTCCGCGTCGCCCATTCCGGCCTCTCGTCTCCCCCTTAGCGCGCCCTTCGACGCGCACATGTGAAGACCGTACTCGGTTTTGCCCCCGCGCCTCCGGACGCGAGCGCCGGCAAGGGGGTCCGGGAGTCCTAAGACCATTTGCGGAGCGGGCCCGGGGGCCGATGGCCGATGCCGGACCGCGGCCCGCTTCCTAGCGTCGAGGGCATGAAGACGGCCGCTGGAAAGACAGCACTGATCACTGGAGGATCCCGGGGGCTCGGGCGGGCGCTGGCCCGCGAGCTCGCCGGGGACGGCTGGGCGCTCGTCATCGACGGCCGGGACGCCGCGGCGCTGGAGGCCGCGGCCCGGGAGATCGGCGGCGACGTCACCGCGATCGCCGGGGACGTCGCCGACGCCGCCCACCGCGCCGACCTCGCCCGCGCGGTCTCCGGCGGGCTCGACCTGCTCGTCAACAACGCGAGCACCCTCGGGACGACGCCGCTGCCCCGGCTCGCCGACCAGCCGGTGGCCGACCTCGCCGCGACGTACGCGACGAACGTCCTCGCGCCGCTCGCGCTGATCCAGGCCGTCCTGCCGGTGCTGCGGGACCGGCAGGGCGCGATCCTCAACGTCTCCTCGGACGCCGCGGTCGAGAACTACGAGACGTGGGGCGGCTACGGGTCGTCGAAGGCGGCGCTGGAGCAGCTGTCCAACGTGCTCGCGGCGGAGGAGCCGTACGTCCGCGTCTGGTGGGCGGACCCGGGGGAGATGCGCACCGACATGCTGCGCGCCGCCGGGGAGGACGCCGACGCCGCGCCGCCGCCCGAGGAGGCCGCCGCCGCGTTCCGCCGGCTCGTCGACGGCCGTCCCGCCAGCGGCCGGTACCGCGCCGCTGACCTGGCGGCCGTGCGATGACCACCGTGCTCGAACCGGACGAGGCCACCGCCGGGGAACGGCCGCGCCAGGGGGTGCTGGACGGCGGGTACCGGGTGGCGACCCTCGGGATCGTCCTCGTCGTCACCTGCCTGGCGTTCGAGTCGATGTCCGTCGGGACCGCCATGCCCGCCGTCGCCAGGGACCTCGACGGGCTGTCGCTGTACGCGTGGGGGTTCAGCGCGACGCTGATCGCGAGCCTGCTGTCCATCGTGCTGGCCGGCGGCTGGGTCGACCGGTCCGGCCCGGCCCGCCCGTTCATGATCGGCCTCGCGGTGTTCGTGGCCGGGCTCGCCGTCGCCGGCGCCGCGCCGACGATGTGGCTGTTCGTCGCCGGGCGCGCAGTGCAGGGCCTCGGCTCCGGCGTCCCGATGGTCGCGCTGTACGTGGTCATCGCCCGCGTCTACCCCGAGCACCTGCGGTCCCGGGTGTTCGCCGCGCTGTCGGCCGCGTGGGTGCTGCCGTCGCTGGTCGGCCCGGCCGTCGGCGGCGCCGTCGCCCAGCACCTCGGCTGGCGCTGGGTGTTCCTCGGCCTGATCCCGCTGGTCATCCCGCCCGCGCTGCTGCTGACGCCCACGCTGCGCGGCGTCCGGAGGTCCGAGGCGGCACCGGACGCGGCCGGCCGGACCCGCTACGCGTCCGCCATCGCCGCCGCCGCGGGCGCCGGGCTCCTCCTCTACGGCCTCGGACGCACCGGCTGGGCCATGGTGCCCGCCGCCCTGATCGGCCTCGCCGGTCTCGGCTACGGGCTGCCCCGGCTGCTGCCCGCCGGGACCCTCCGGATGCGGCGCGGGCTGCCCAGCGTCGTCGTCGTCCGCGGCCTGCTGTCCGGCGCGTTCTTCGGCGCCGACTCGTTCATCCCGCTGACCCTCACCTCGCTGCACGGGTTCAGCCCCACCAAGGCCGGCGTCGTGCTGACCGTCGGGGGGCTCGGCTGGTCCGCCGCGTCCCAGATCCAGGGCCGGTCCAAGCGGTCCCGCGAGTTCTTCGCGCTGCTCGGCGCGGTGCTCGTCGCCGCCGGGATCGTCGCCGTGACCGTCGCGCTCCAGCTGTCCGGCTGGGCCGCCGTGCCCGCCTGGATCGTCGGCGGCGCCGGCATGGGCTTCGCGATCGGCAGCCTCAGCGTCCTGATGCTGGACCTGTCCCCCGAGGACGAGCAGGGCGTCAACTCCTCGGCCCTGCAGATCGCCGACACCCTCGGCTCGTCCCTCGTCGTGGGCGCCGCGGGCGCGCTCGTCACCGGCTTCGGCACCGGCCGCCTCCACCCGGGGCTCGCCGCCGCCGGGGTCATGTTCGCCGCGATCGCCGCCGCCGGCGTGGTCGCCGCACTCCGCCTGGAGGCCCGGAAATGACCGACATCATCGACTTCACCCTGCCGCCCGACCTCGAAGCCCACGAGCCGCCCGAGGCCCGCGGCCGCAGCCGCGACGGCGTCCGCCTCCTCGTCGGCCGCCGCGCCACGGGCGAGGTCTCCCACCACGAGTTCCGGGACCTGCCGACGCTCCTGGACCCCGGCGACCTCCTCGTGGTCAACACCTCCGCCACGCTGCCAGCCGCCGTCCGCCTCGACCGCATCAGCGTGCACTTCTCCACCCCCCTGCCCGGCGACGGCGACGACCGCGACTGGATCGTCGAGCTCCGCCGCCTGTCCGGCAAGGCGAGCCTCCCCTACGGCGGCGGCAGCCCCGGCGAATGGATCCCCATGCCCGGCGGCGCCACCCTCACCCTCATCGGCCGCCGCACCGACCGGCTCTGGCAGGCCCGCCTCAGCACAAGCGTCGTCCCCTACCTGCGCCGCCACGGCGTCCCCATCCGCTACGGGTACGTCCGCCGCGACTGGCCCGCCTCCGCCTACCAGACCGCCTTCGCCCACGACCGCTCGACGGGCAGCGCCGAGATGCCCAGCGCCGCCCGCCCCTTCACCCCGGACCTCGTCACCCGCCTGGTCTCCCGGGGCGTCCTGATCGCCCCGATCACCCTGCACACCGGCGTCGCGTCGCCCGAGGCCCACGAACCCCCGTACGCCGAGCGCTACGAGGTCCCGGCCGCCACCGCGGCGCTCGTCGGCCACGTCCGCTCCCATGGCGGACGGGTCGTCGCCGTCGGCACCACCGCCGTCCGCGCCCTGGAGACCGCCGTGGACGCCTCTGGACACGTCCAGGCGTCCTCGGGATGGACCGAGCACGTCGTCACCCCGGAAGGCGGCGTCCGTGCCGTCGACGGGCTTCTCACCGGCCTCCACGAGCCCCGCTCGTCGCACCTGATGATGCTCACCGCCATAGCCGGCCACGCCCTCCTCACCGCCACCTACAAGGCCGCCCTGGACGAGGGGTACCTGTGGCACGAGTTCGGGGACCTGAACCTGCTACTTCCCTAGAGACGGCGACCAGCAGAGGTGCGCGGGAATCCCGTCGGTCATGAAGCTCTCCTCGAACGGCTCCCACGGCCCGGGATGGTCGATGACGTGCACGCGCCGCCCCGCCGGCTCGCCCCGCCCCGCAGGCAGCTCGGGACGGGCCGAGCCCGCCGTGAGCCCGGCCCGCCCCGCGACCGCGAGGATCGTCTCGGCGTCGAACGGCCCGGTCAGCGCGATGTCGAACTGCTCAGGATCCAGGCGGCGCAACAGCGCCTCGACCACGTCCCGGTCCACCGCACGCGCGCGCGCCGCCTTGATGAGGTTCTCGAACGCGTCCGCCGCGCTCTCAGGGTCGTCGCCCCACGCCAGGAAGGACTCCTCGACCTGGTGGTCGCGCCCCACACCGCCACCGCCGTCCTCCAGGCCGTCCGGATAGTCGGTACGCGCCCACGCCGACCCATCCCACCAGTAGACGTACTGGACGATTTGCTCCTCGCGCATCATGCCCGCCAGCCACTCCCAGGGCAGCCACGCCGGGCCACCGGCCAGCAGGTCGATGGGCGGCACCTGGTGCCGGGTCTCGCTGTAGTCGACGTCGTAGCCGTACAGGATCGCCCGGCCGCCCTCGACCCAGCTCATCCCGTGCCAGCCGTTGCCGACGTCCTCGGTGCGCACCCCGTCGTCCCGCACCGCCGCACCCACCCCGGGGTGCCCGCGCTGAGCATGGCCGTGGCGCACGCCTCCGCCCACAGGTCCTCAGGATCCGCCAGCTCCAACTCCACAGGCACAGACCACTCCCGTCCCACCGATGACCGTCCGCCGTACGACGCGGCCCTAGCCCCCGCAGTTCCCGAGCTGTCAGGCCCCGCCAATATCGTCCGACCATGCCCCTGGTGGACCGCTACGAGAACCCCACCACCGCCCCGAATACAGCGCCCTCGTCGTACGAGCCACCCCCTGGACCACCAGCCCCGCGCCGGAACCGGCCCGCCGACGACGTCCTCGACCCGCCGGGTCGCTTGTCCCGCGATTCGCGTCCCTGGGACGACCACTCCGAGCCCACGCCCGGACGGCGATGGACCTGGTGGCACACGCGTTGTGGTCACCCGGCCAGGCCACCAAGGCCGACCTCGCCGAGCGTCTACTCCTGCCTATCCACGAGATCGACGCAGCCCTGGATCACGCGCTGCGACGCGGCCTGCTGCACGTGGACGACCCCACCACCGCGACCTTCTCCATGACCCCCGTGGACAGGCGCCCACCCGAGATACGCGACCCCTTCGCCCTAGAGCACCGTGCCGCTCTTGAGGCGTGGGCTAAGGCGAACGACATGAAGCTCAACCAGCGCGGGAACATCCCGCCCGCGGTCGAGGAGCAATTCCGCCGCCACCGAGGCTCCCTCGGCTGACCCCGCCATCACGAGCACCCCGGCCGTGGATTCGCCGTGTGGGCATGCCGCAGCCGCTCAGGACCAAAAGGGATCCGAGGCAGGTCCTGAAATCGGTGGTGGTCATGCGGCCCGGTCGAGGGCGGGATCACCCGGTGGCCCATTGCTCGGTGCCGCGGGCCGGGCATCGGCCGGCGGCAGCAACCGGTATACATACCGCCCATTCCGATCCTTGCTGATCTGGATCTGATCCGGGCGGCTGTGCTTGAACCGGTTATGCCACCCGCACGTCAGGGTGAGCTGATCGATATCGGTCGGCGATCGGCCGAGCGCCCATCCGTGAACGTGATCCACTTCGCAAAGGGTGCCGGGCACCTCGCACCCCCGCACCGCACACGACGGGTACAAGGCTTCCAGGACCTGCCGTTGCGCCGGGCTCGCGAACCGCTCGCGCCATCCCAGGTACAGCGGGGTGTTGCCCTTGCCCAGCAGGAGCGGTGCGACTCCGGCCGAGAGGGCGATGCGGCGGGCCTGCTCAGCAGGGATCGGCGTCCCATCGATGAGCCGGGCGGGGGCGTTGCCGCCGGTGAGGGTGTCCAGGTCACAGATCACGGTGACCTTCGAGGCTTTGTACCCGCCCGACAGCACGCCGGACAAGGCGGCCGCCGTGCGCTCACCCAGGTCCCGGCGGTCATCGGGCCCGGCGGGCTTGGCCAACGGCGCCAGGGTGCCGTCCCAGATCGCGCCGTCTTCGGGGTTCAACCAGCCCTTGACGTACCGGCCGCCATTGAGGGACCGCGTCGTGGTCAGCCACGACTTGGCGTAGCCGCGGCGGGCGTCCTCGTCGGGTGCCTTTTCGGTGCCGTCGCGTTCGGCGATGACGTCACGGATGCGACTGCCGAACGCGGCGACCTTCCCCGCCGAGAACCCTTCATCGGCCATCTCCAGCAGCAGCGTCTCGGCCTGCGCACAGTCAATGTCGTCCAGCCGCGCGACCGAGTCCGCAATGGTGGTGGCGTAGCCGAACGACAACTCCCCGGCCGCCAGCCGCTGGGCGACCTGCGGAAGGCGGTGGCGCTGGCGAGCCAGTGCCAGGCGGTCTTTGGCGCGGTTGTCGCGCATCCCCAGACGGGACCGCAGCCATGCTTTGGGGGAGGGGTATCCCCACCGGGCTTGTTCACCTGCCGCGTCGACGCGGCCGATGAAACCGGCCATTGCGCTTTCCTGGAGGTCGGTTGCGGCGGCGAGCGTTTCGGTGAGTTCCAGACACGCGGCCGCGGATTCGGGGACCTCCCTCTTGGCGAGCTCAGTGGCGATCGTTGCGAGCGCGTCCACCAATTCTGCGGTGGACGCGCCCGCCAACTCGACCGTCACGGAACGCATACCTGCATTCTACTCACCGCGACCGACGATTGCATCGCGAATTCACTCCTGCAATGCGGATACTTTCCGGTATTCAAATGGCGGCTATTCCCACAGCACCGCCGGCAGCCTCACCCGTTGGAACACGCGTGCGGAAGGGAGTGGTGGGGTGGCGCGACCCGGGGGCGGGGCAGGCGGAGCCTCCCCCCATCACCTGCCCCGTACGCAAGCGCCACCCCACCACCCGAACACACCAAGGACCCGAATCCCGGCTCACTCCAAACAGGCTCTGGGATGTCGGGCATCGAGACGACCGAACTACGGCAGCTAGTGCTCCCCGCGCTTGACCGCGTCCACCCGCGCCCGGAACCCCCGCATGGCCGTGGCGCACACCTCCGTCCAGAAGACTGCCCCTTCCGCCGGCTCCGGCGTGTGACTTCGGTCAGCGGGTGCGGAATCGAGTGCTTAGCCTGGACGTATGAGCACTCGCAGCGTTGGAGAGCGGTTGAGGGCCGTACGCAAACGGCGCGGGCTCACACAAAAGGAGCTTTCCAGCCTCTCTGGAGTGTCCATCTCCCTCATCCGGAAGCTGGAGCAGGGAGAAAAGGAGGACACGCGGCTCGAAACGCTCCGCAAGCTCGCCTCCGCGCTGAGCGTTTCCACCTCCGACCTGATCGAGAGCCCCGCTCGGGGCGTCCTCGAATCCAACGGCCACGAGCAGTGGGAGCCCCTCCGCAAGGCGCTGAACGGACTGCACGGGCCCTCACCCGGTGAAGCCCCCAGCGTGCGCGGGGTGTCGGACGCGCTCGCGGCGTTGATGCCGCTCTTCTCCGGTGACCAGTACTCGCGGCTCTCCGCCGCGCTGCCGCCGCTGCTCCGCGACGCCGACGAACTCGGGGCGGACGCGCGGCCGGTCCGGGCTCGCCTGCTCCACCACACGGGGTGGCTGCTCACCCAGACACGCCAGTTCGACGCGGCGGACGCGGCGCTCCGGCGGGCCCTCGACGAGGCTCCGGACCGGCTGGAAGCGGCGGCGATCGTCAACACCCTCGCCTGGCTCGAGATCCGGCAGGGACGCCTCGCCGAATCGCTCGCGGTCGCGAGCCGGTGGGCGGACGAGATCGAGCCCCGGATGTCGCGGGCGACCATGGCGGAGCTGGCCGCGTGGGGGTGGCTGCTCGTCCGGCTCTCCGCCGCGGCGGTCAGGAACGCACAGCCCGGGGACGCTGAGGACGCCATCCGGCTGGCCCGAGCGGCGGCGGTGGCGATGGGGGCGGAGTACGCGCCGCCAAACGACTTCCTCCAGGCGTTCGGGCCGTTGACCGTGGCCATGAAGCGGGCGGAGAACGCCATGGTCGAGGATCGCCCGGATCGCGTGCTGGCGATGTCGCAGCGGATACCGGTGGCGGACCTCAGGCCCACGTCGAACAACCGGAACAGGCACTTGCTGGACGTCGCCCAGGCCCGGGTGTCCCTGCGACAGCACGCGGAGGCGTTCGACATGCTCCAGAGAATCCGGCACGACGCCCCCGAATGGATTCCCAACCAGCGCTACGCGCGCGACATTCTCGGGCAGATCATTTCCCGGCGCCGGACGTTGACGTCCGAGATGAGAGAATTCGCGGATTTCATCCACGTGGCCGTGTGACGCGACGTGGCACTTCGGAATCCGCTGACGCGAAAGTGCCATTGTTGCGGCGATGCCCGCTCCCTAGCGTCTCTCGCATGAGGGCTTACTGCCTTCGCCTAACGCGGTGACAGGCGTTCCCGAGTGTGAGGAGGTCGCGAGGTGGAGCATGCCCAGGCGTCGGAGGTCGACGTCCGGCACTACATATCCATGCTTGACCGGGAAGTGGCTACTTGGCCTGGTTTGGCGTGCGGGATTGTGCGGCGTCCGGGCGAAGGCGTCGTTCTGAACGTCGTGCGGATCGGTTCTGCGCTCAACTCGGTCGAGATCGTGTGCCGGAGGGTAGACGGCATCGACTGGTACGCCTGGGCGTCCGACGGCGAGTTGATCGGCGCCGTGGACTTCGTCGAGGACGTCGCCGCCGCGATAGCGCGCGTGCTCGCAGAGCGGGCCGACGCGTGAGTTCCGCGTTCACGACCGGAGGTTTCGCCGGCGTCGTGCTTCTGGTCGCCGTCTTCGGCGCCGTCTGTGGATTGGCCGGGGTGGTGCTGGGCGCTTTGTGGACGTCTCGGCGGCGGCGTCCGGCCAGACGTCCACGGCACCGCAGGGAGCCGGACGCGCCGCCGCTGATCGTCGCCGCTCCCACGGACCCGCTCCGCGACATCTACCGGCCGCGCCCTCGTTGAGGGGCAGGCGCTCGCGCCGGATGCGCACCCCCTGACGTCCGGTGCGAGGCGGGGTCGTCGCGAAAGGGCGGCCCCGGAACCCGGGTGTTCCCCCGACGCCCGGGAGAGGCGTCCCGGAGCCGTGGCAGTGCCGGGCTCCGGGGCGTCTCGCGACTACACGGAAGGAAAGCGCGATGGGTGAGCGCGAGAAGCAGGTCGGCTGTGGTGCCTGCGGTGGGAAGGGCGGGGCGTGGCAGACCGGCAGGGGCGTGAACGCCGTCAGTTCCAGCAGTGCGCCGCACATCGTCCGGGAGATGCTCGAACTCCTGCGCCCGGCTCCGGGGATGCGGGTGCTGGAGATCGGGACGGGGACCGGCTGGAACGCCGCCCTGCTGGCGGAGATCACCGGCCCGCACCGGGTGACGTCGGTCGAGATAGCGCCGGATCTCGCCGAGCGGGCGCGGCGGAACCTGGAGCGGGCGGGCTACACCGTCACTGTCGTGACCGGCGACGGCGAGGCCGGGCATGCCGGGGACGCCCCGTACGACCGGGTGATCGCCACGGCGGCCGTCACCGCGCTTCCGTACGCGTGGGTGGAGCAGACCCGGCCGGGCGGCCTGATCGTGGTGCCGTGGGGGCCGGTGTTCCATCCCGACTGCCCCGTCGCCCGTCTGGAGGTGCGGGCCGACGGCACGGCCGAGGGCCGCTTCCACGTGCCCGGATGGTTCATGGCCCTGCGCGACCAGCAGAGCTCACCGTCGGCGTTCGACGAGGCGGAGCAGCGCTGGAAGGCGGCGGGGCGGCCGGACGTGCGGCGGTACGGGGTCACGGTCGGCCCTGGGCGGCAGACCGTCTGGCTGGACCGGCCCGAAAACGAGGTCCGACTCCTGTTCAGCGGGGCGTGAGGAGGCAGAACTCGTTGCCCTCCGGGTCGGAGAGGACCGTCCAGGGGACGTCGCCCTGGCCGATGTCGGTGTCGGTGGCGCCGAGGGCCCGCAGCTTGTCCGCCTCCGCCGCGTGGTCGTCGTCGGGGTACGGGCGGAGGTCGAAGTGGATGCGGTTCAGCCCGGTCTTCACGTCGGGCGTGCGGATGAACTCCAGGTACGGCCCGACGCCCTTGGCGGAGCGGAGCCTCGCGAGATCGTCGGTGACCTCGTGCAGGGTCCAGTCCATCGCCTCGTCCCAGAACCGGGCCAGGGCCCGCGGGTCGGCGCAGTCGACCACCAGCGCGGCGATCGGGCCGGTGTCCTGGTAGAGCTCCCGGGGCTCCAGCACGCAGAACTCGTTGCCCTCGGGGTCGGCGAGGACCGTCCACGGGACGTCGCCCTGGCCGATGTCGGCGGGCGTCGCACCGAGATCCTTCAGGCGCGCGACCAGCTCCGCCTGGTGGGCCGGGGAGGTGGTGGCGAGGTCGATGTGAAGGCGGTTCTTGACCGTCTTGGGGTCCGGGACGCGGAGGACGTCGATGAAGAGGACGGCCGGGTCGGGATAGGCGACGCCCTCGGGCGCGAGGTTGGTCACGCCGGGTCCCTCGCTGTCCATGCCCCAGCCGAGCGCCTCCGCCCAGAACCGGCCGAGCGCGGAGTCGTCCCCCGCCTTCATCGCAATCTGAATGAGCCGCGTCGCCATGCCGCCGATCCTAGGGCCGGGCAGGCTGGGGCGCCGTGCGCCCGTCGGCTTCCCCGGCCTTGAAGAGGCGCCCCGGAGCCGCGGCGGTCGCGGGCTCCGGAACGTCTCGCGAACGGCCGCGGTCGCGCGGCCGTCCCTCAGATGGCCAGCGTTACGGAGTGGACCTCGTCGGCGCGGTGGCCGGCCCGGTCATGGATGCGCTGGACGGCGTCGGCGTCCGGGGCCTCGGACAGGCAGTAGACCGTGCCGGACTCCGGGTCGGCCCAGGTGTGCTCGAAGACGACGCCCTCCTGGTCCTGGATCGCGAGGTCGGCCTCGTGGGCCTCCCTGAGCTCGTCGCCGGTCACTCCGGTCATGCCGTGGTGCACGTCCATGAACTTGGCCATGGTTCCTCCCCCGATCTCGACGCTCCCGGCTCGGGGAGGCCGGACTCACGATCAGGCCGAGCCCCTGCCCCCGAGCCGATCGGACATTTCCGGCGTACCGCCCATCCTCCGCGGATAAACCTCGCATCGCGCGGGCCCCCGCCCCCTGACCGGCGGCGCGGCGCCGTCTCGCATGGCGGACCTGGCGCGCGAGGGGTGTTCCGCGGCCGGTACCGTTGTGGACAGCTATGGACGGGTCAGCACAGCGAACGCTGCTCATCACACTCACCGGACGCGACCGCCCCGGCGTGACGTCGCGGTTGTTCCGGACACTCTCCCAGTTTCCGCTCACGGTCGCCGACGTCGAGCAGGTCGTGATCCGCGGACGGCTCGTCCTCGGCGTCCTGCTGGCCTACACCGAGGGCGCCGACATCGGCCGGGTGTGGAACGCGGCCGAGAAGGTCGCCAACGATCTCGACATGGAGATCGAGCTGTCCACCGGCCGCAACAAGCGGATGCCGAAGCGCGGCGGGCGGCTGCACGTCACCGTGCTCGGCGCCCCGCTGAAGCCCGCCGCGATGGCCGGGATCGCCGGGCGGATCTCCGCGCACGGCGCCAACATCGACCGCATCGAGCGGCTCGCGCAGACCCCGGTGACCTGCATCGAGATGGACGTGTCCGGCGCCGACCCGGACACCCTGCGGGCCGGCCTCGCCACCGAGGCCGCCGAGCAGCAGGTCGACATCGCCGTCCAGCACGGCGGGCTGAGCCGGCGCGCCAAGCGGCTGATCGTCATGGACGTCGACTCGACCCTGATCCAGGGCGAGGTGATCGAGCTGCTCGCCGAGCACGCCGGCTGCCTCGACGAGGTCGCCAAGGTCACCGAGGCCGCGATGCGCGGCGAGCTGGACTTCGAGGGGTCGCTGCGGGAGCGGGTCGCGCTGCTCGCGGGGCTCGACGCGGCCGCGATCGACGACGTCCGCGACAAGCTGCGGCTCGCGGCGGGCGCCCGCACCATGGTCCGGACGCTGAAGCGCCTCGACTACAAGTTCGCGATCGTCTCCGGCGGGTTCACGCAGGTCACCGACGCCCTCGTGGAGGATCTCGGGATCGACTACTCCGCCGCGAACACGCTGGAGATCGCGAACGGGAAGCTCACCGGGCGGGTCACCGGCCCGGTGATCGACCGGGCCGGCAAGGCCGCGGCGCTGCGCCGGTTCGCCGCGGAGGCCGGCGTCCCGGTCAGCCAGACCGTCGCGATCGGCGACGGCGCCAACGACCTCGACATGCTCCAGGCCGCGGGCCTCGGCGTCGCCTACAACGCCAAGCCCGTCGTCCGCGAGGCCGCCGACACGGCCGTCAACGTCCCGTACCTGGACACGATCGTCTTCCTCCTCGGGATCTCCCGCGAGGAGGTCGAGGCCGCCGACGCCGCCGACGCCGTCCGACAGGACTGAGCCGGGGGATCACTCCCAGGCGGCGGTGGCGGGGTCGACCCCGCGGGATCCGGCGTTCGCGAAGATCGCGTCGCGGAGCCAGGCGGTGAGGCCCGGCTCGATGCCGTCGAAGTAGGCGGCGAAGCCGGGGTCCTCGGCGAACATCCGCCCGAGGCACGCGTGCATCGCGTGGGTGCAGTCGAAGTAGGTGCCCAGCAGCGCGCGGTGCCGCTCCGCCAGCGTGTTCGCCTCGGCGGAGCCGGGGGCCACGCAGGCGCGGCAGGCGGCGGCGAGGTCGGCGTTGAGGGCCTCGGTCCGCGCCGCGACGTCCTTCCAGTCCCGCGGCGTCATCCGGGCGGCGCGTTCGGCGTACTGCGTCCACTGCGCGGTGCCGCCCCAGCGGTCGCGGGCCTCCCCGACCCGCTCCGGGCGCCAGTCGGCGCCGAAGATCTCGACCTGCTCCTCCGGCGTCAGCCGCAGCCCGGCGTCCAGCGCCTCCAGCATGCGGTCGACGGCGCGGGCCATCTCCCGGAGCCGCCCGGCGCGGCGCTCCAGCTGCGCCCGCTGCCGCCGCAGGTGATCGCGGGCGTCGGCGGACGGGTCGTCGAGGATCCGGGCGATCTCGGCGAGCGGGAACCCCAGCTCCCGGTAGACCAGCACGCGGTGGACGCGGGCGATGTCGTCCGCCGAGTACACCCGGTACCCCGCCGGGGTGTGCCCGCTCGGGCGGACGAGGCCGACCGCGTCCCAGTGGTGCAGCGTCTTGACGCTGACCCCGACCAGCGCGGCGGCCCGTCCGACGGTCAGCCCATCCGCCTCGGGATACGTCACCGGCCCAGTGTGCACCAGGCCGGTGACGGGTCCGCTCACGGCCGCGGGACCTCGAAGCCCGCCTCCCGCATCCAGGCGGCCTGCGGGCCGTCCGGGTCGAGGGGCCGGGCGGCCGTCATCACGACCCGCGCGTTCTCCGGCGTGACGACCTCCAGCTCGACGGAGTTCCACGGCTTGTCCACCGGCCCCTTCGTGCATCCCGGCGCCAGCTCCTCGCAGCGCGCGGCGATCTCGTCGATCTGGCCGAGCACGCAGGCGAAGCTGACGCTCACCGCCGTGGCCGCGCCGGCCGGCTCGCCGGGCACCAGCAGGACGTCCTGGAACGCCCATCGCCGCAGGTGGGTCACCCGGTCCGGGACGGAGAACAGGTCGACGAAGCCGAGCCCGCGGATCCAGAAGTCCTTGGAGGCCGCGAGGTCGCGGGCGGGCACGGTGACGAACATCGGCATGCCGTAGATCTCGCGGTAGATCTCCGCGGGCTTCGCGTCCGGCACCGGCATCGGAACGGGGCTGAGGTACTCGCTCATGGGTCCCGATCGTCGACCCTCCCGCGACGTCAGGGTCAACTCCGGCGGACCGAGGTGCGCCTCCGGCTGCGGTCCGGGCCTAGGGTGACGATCATGCCCTCCGACGTGATGTCGGGGTTCGCCGCCGACGAGCACGAGTTCACGGTGCGGCGGATCTTCCCCCGGTTCGGCACGGTGCGCGAGATCGCCGCCTACCTCTGATCGCCACGCCCGCCGCCCCGCTCTGCCCCGGCCCGGACCGGCCCGGAACGATCATCGCGGGGGTTTCGGGGTAGGAGTGCCGGTATGCGGTCACCGGCACCCGCCGGGACCGGCGGGACGAGTCGGGAAGGCGAGCCGGAGCGGTGCTGAAGCGTGCGCGGTCGGCGTACGCCCAGATCAACGGGCAGTCGGCCCCGTTCTATGGGCTGGCGGCGGCGCTCGCCATGGCGATCCCGCTGCTCGCCGGGTCGCTGACGGGCCGCCCCGCCCAGGGCTCCATGATCGCGCTCGGCGCCTACCTGGTGGCCTTGCGCGCGCCCGAGGGCCCGTACGGCAACCGGGCGCGGGACCTCGCGAGCGGCGTGCTGATGGTCGCGGTCGGATCCGCGGTCGGCGGGCTGCTGAGCGGGCACGCGTGGCCGGCGGTGATCGTGGTGCCGCCGCTCATCGCGCTCGGCGTCGGGGTGCCGCGGATCGGGTCGACCGCCGGGCTCGCGGTGCTGCTGAGCGCGATCCGGCCGCCGTCCGCCGACGTCATCGGCGTCGGGCTGCTGGAGCTGATCGGCGGGCTCCTCACCATGGGGCTGCTGCTGGTCCCGTGGCCGGTGCGGCGGCTCCGGCCGCTGCGGGAGGCCCTCGCCGAGGCCGCCGACCGCGTCGCCGAGGCCCTCGACGCCGTCGCGCAGGACGTCGGCGCGCCCGACCCGAGCGCGCTGAACGCCGTCGAGCTCACCAATCCCGACCTGATGGCCGTGACCCGGATGCCGGACTGGGAGGAGCGGCGCCGCGCCGCGTCCGAGGCCCTCACCGACGCCCGCGCCACCTACGGCCTGTACCGGTCCGGGCGGGGACGGGCCAGCGACGAGCCGACCCGGCCGGAACGGCTGATCGACGCGCTGGGCCGCGTCCTGCACGAGACGGTCACGCTGCAGGCGGTGCTGGAGGCCGCGAAGAACTACCCGCCGGACCGCGAGTGGACGCTGGAGACGCAGACCGCCGTGTCCGCGCTCGCGGCGCGGCTGCGGCTGCTCGCGGGCGCGATCGCCACCAACGGGGAGGCGCCGCTCGGCGGCGAGGAGTCCGGGGCCGTCCGCCGCATGGGGCGGCTGTCGGAGCAGATCCGGCGCGCCGGGCTCGCCGGCGACGAGGACCTGATCGCGGTGTCGCTGATCGGGCAGGTGCGGCGCTCCATCGACCGCATCGCCGGCGAGACGGCCTCGGCGCGCCGCACCATCGCGGGCGGCCTGCGGATCGGGATCGGCCCGCCGCGGATGCCGGGCGCGCCCGACCCGAGGGCGGAGCTGGCCCGGATCCGCCGCGCCGTCCGCACCCGCTCCCCGATGTTCCGGCAGATCACACGGGTGTACGTCACCGCCGTCGTGTCGATGGCGCTGGCCGCGGGGCTGCACATCCCGCACGGCCACTGGCTGACGATCACCGCGATGCTGAGCCTGCGCGCGACGTACGGGGAGACCGTCGAGCGGCTGGTGCAGCGCGTCGGCGGCACCGCCGCCGGATCGGTGGTCGCCGCGGTCGTGCTGACGCTGGCGCCGACGCAGCCGCTCGTCGCGGTGATCGCCTTCGTCTTCGCGCTCGCCGGGTTCGCGCTGCGCCCGATCAACTTCGCCTACTGGGGGCTGTTCGGCACGCCGCTGGCGATGATGCTGCTCGACTTCTCCGCGCCCTCCGACTGGCGCATCGCGGGCGAGCGGATCGGCCTGGTCGCCGGGGGCACCGTGCTGTCGTTCCTCGCCGTCCGGCTGCTGTGGCCCGCCGGGCACCTGGAGCGGCTGCCCGTCCAGCTCGGCCGGATGATGGCGGTGCACGCCGACCTCGTCCGCGCGGCGGCGGACGTGGTGGGCGGCGAGCGGGTCCGGCTGCCGCAGGAGAAGGTCGTCACCGCCGAGCGGTCCGCCGAGGCCGTCGCGGAGACCCGGGACCGGCTGACGCACGAGCGGGTGCCCGACACGGCGCAGATCGGCCGGCTGCGCGACGCCGTCCGCGCCGCGCACCGCGTCCGCGACCACCTGATCGCGGTCTCCCGGGTGACCCGGGAGGAGGCCGTCGACGCCGGGCCGGTGCCGGAGATCCTGGACCGGCTCGCCGACCAGCTGGAGGAGGCCGCCGGGCTGCTGGAGGACCCCGACGACGAGGAGCTGCGGAACCGCTCGCCCGCCGCGGAGCTGGAGGAGGAGCTCGCCGGCCTCGACGACTATCTGAAGACGCTCACCAAGCGGCGACGCGCCGAGATCAGCTCGGGCGTCGGCCGGGAGGAGCTCACCCCGCTGCGGCAGGCGCTGGCGCAGGTGTCCGGGACCCGGTACACGGTCCGGTCGCTGCGCCGCGACATCGGCCGGGTGATCGACGCGTCGCTGGCGGCGGTCGGCCAGAACACGCCCGCGCCCCGGCCGGACGCCGCCCGGCCGGACGCCGCGCCGGTCAGTCCTTCGGGGTCCGGAACGTGACGAGGGTGCCGAGGCCGGGCCGGACGTCCGCCCACGCGCCCGGCAGCTCCACGACCGCGAGCGCGCAGGTCGGGAACCGGTCCGGGGCCCGCCCGGTCAGGTCGTGGACGAACTGGTGCACCGCCGGGTTGTGGCCCACGAGCAGGACCGTCCCGGCGTCGTCCGGCACCTCCGCGACCAGGGACAGCAGCAGGTCCGGGTCGTTGTCGTAGATCGTCGGCTCGAAGGCCGTCCCGGCGGGCGGCCGGACGGCGAGCAGGTCGAGCGTCTCCCGCGTCCGGACGGCGGGGGAGCACAGCACCCGCGCGGGGGCGAGGCCCTCCGCGCGCAGCCACTCCCCGGCCGCCGCGGCGTCGCGCCGCCCGCGGCCGTCGAGGGCGCGGTCGATGTCGGTCCCGAAGCCCGCGACGGCCTTGGCGTGGCGGAGCACGATCAGCGTCGGCATGCCGCCACCCTACGGCGCGACCAGCGCCGCCAGCCCCCACAGGGCGAGCAGGATGGCGAGCATCCCGCAGAGCACCAGGGCGAAGCCCTTACCGCCGGACAAGGCCGGCTTGTCGCCGCTCGCCACAGCGCCTCCCGTCTCCTCGGTATGCGTTCCCGCGTCGCTTTCCCGCGTACAGCGTACGACCGGTGCCGCGTGGTCCGGACACCACCCGGGGGGAACGCGAAAGGGGCCGGTGGCGCGACGCCACCGGCCCCTCGGATCCCGGACGGGTCAGGACGCCCCGGCCGGCGACTCGTCGGCCTTGCCGGACGCCGCCGAGCCGTTCGCCTCGACCGCGACCGCCTCCTCCGCGGGGGCCGGCGCCTGCTCGGGCGCGGTGGCCTCGACGGCGCCGCCCTTCGCGCCGCC
>NZ_JBEYYT010000124.1:0-23653 GCF_040645715.1 Spirillospora sp. NPDC046719
CCGGCCCCCGGCGGCGCGGCGTCGCCGCCCGAGCGCCCCTCGGAGCGCCGGCTGCGGCGCGCGGTCCCCGGCGAGCCGTCGGGCATCGCGCGGGCGCTCCCCCGCACCGTCGCGGGCCGGGTCCGGGCGCTGACCGCGGCGGTCGCCGTGGTCCTCGTGGCACTGCTCGTGGCGGCGTGGGCGGCGATCGCCGACGCCCGCGACGGCGTGAAGGTCATCGGGAAGGACGCGGGCCCGCAGGTCGTCGCGACCGGCGACATGTACTTCCAGCTGTCGGACATGGACGCCCAGCTGGCCAACGCGCTGCTCGCGGGGCCCGCGGCCGGCGGCGGCCGCGACCAGGCCCTCGCCCGCTACGACCAGGACCGGCAGCGGGCCGGCGTCGCGCTGCTGAAGGCCGCGAAGCTCGCCGACGAGACCACCGAGGACGACACCGCCCGCGACCTGCTGGACGGCATCGGCCGCTACGAGCGGCTCGCCTCGCAGGCGCTCCTGCTCGACCAGCAGTCGGGGCGCACCTCCGGCCAGCCGCCGAAGCAGGTCCTGGACCTGTACCGGCAGGCGACCGACATGATGAAGCTCGACCTGCTGCCGAAGGCGTACAACCTGACGCTCGACAACGGCACGCTCGTCCGGCACACCTACGAGAACAAGCGCTCCGACGTCCGGTCGGGCACCCTGTGGGTCATCGTCACCGGGATCGTGCTGCTGGCCGTCCTGCTGGGGCTCCAGGCATACCTGGCGCGCCGCTTCCGGCGGCTGCTGAACCCGGCGCTGGCCGTCGCCACGCTCGGCGCGCTCGTCCTCGTCGCCGCGTGCGCCGCGATGCTCGCCGGGCAGGCGGACGACCTGCGCAGGGCGAAGGAGCAGGGGTTCGACCCGATCCTGTCGCTGTCGCGGGCGCGCGCCATCAGCAACAGCGCGAACGCCGACGAGACGCGCTTCCTGCTCGACCCGGCCCGCGCCGACTCCTACGAGCAGGTCTACCTGAAGAAGTCACAGACCGTCCTCTACCTGAAGGCCGGGAACCTCGACGAGTACAACGCCGCCGTGCAGAAGGGCCTGTCGTTCGCACCCGGGCGCGCGCCGTTCCTCGGCTTCCTCGGCACGGAGGCCGCCCGCACCGCGGACTCCGACCGTGCCGCGGACACCGACGACGCCCTGAAGCGCGTGCTGGCCGACTATCAGAGGGTCCAGGAGAACGACCACCGGATGCGCGCGCTCGTCGACGGCGGGCAGAAGGCGCAGGCCGCGGCGGCGCGCGGCGCGGCCACGGCCGACTTCACCCGGTACGACAAGGACATGCAGTCCCTGATCGGCATCCACTGGGGGGCGTTCCAGCAGGCCGTGAAGGACGGCGAGGACGGCACGGGCGGCTGGTACGCGATCCTGCCGGTCGCGGGCCTCGCCATCGTCGCGCTCGCGCTCGCCGGAGTGCGGCCGCGCCTGGCGGAGTACCGGTGGCAGAGATGAGAAGGCGCGGGATGGGGACCATGGGGATCCGGCGGAACGGGAACGTCCTGCGCGCGGCGGCGGCGCTGCTGACCGCCGGGACGGCCGCGCTGTCGGCGGCGGCCTGCGGGATCGCCGACGCGGGCGAGACGTCGATCGTGCACAAGGGCGACCTCACGATCGGCGTCAACACCGACCAGCCCGGCGTCGGGTCGCGCAGCGGCGGCGCCTACGCGGGCTTCGACATCGACGTCGCCCGGGAGGTCGCGCGGCGGCTCGGCGTCACCGGCTCGCACCTGCGCTTCGCGCCGGTGACGTCCAAGACCCGCGAGAGCCTGATCGAGAAGGGCAAGGTCGACCTCGTCGTCGCGAGCTACTCCATCACTCCCGAGCGGAAGCTGGACGTGGCGTTCGCGGGCCCGTACTACGTCGCGCACCAGGACATCCTGGTCCGCGCGTCCGACGCGTCGGCGGTGAAGAACGTCCACAACCTCGCGGGGAAGCGGCTGTGCCGGGTCGCCGGGTCGGTGTCGTATCCGCGCGTCCACGACGAGCTGGGCGTGGCGGCGCTTCCCGCGGACGTCGGGGAGCGCGAGGGCTACGCCGCCTGCCTGGACGGCCTGACCTCGGACCGGCTCGACGCCGTCTCGACCGACGACCTGATCCTGGCGGGCCTGGCGGCGAAGGCCGTCAAGGAGGGCCACAAGGTGGCGATCGTCAACGCGCCGTTCTCCGACGAGCCGTACGGCATCGGGCTGCGCAAGGACGACGTGGACGGCTGCGAGAAGGTGAACAAGGTCCTCACCAAGATGTACCAGGACGGAACCGTGCCGCGGCTGCTGCACAAATGGTTCGATCCCGCGGGCCTGAAAGTCACCACCACCGTGCCCCAATTCGAGGGGTGTGACGAGTCGTGACCGCGCGAATGCGCATTGCGAGGAACGGCGGGGCGTGAAGGGCTGATGAAACCGGAGGGTCACTGAGATCAGTCGGTTACGTAAGTTCCGGTCGGCGCGCGTGATCGTAAGTTATGGTCGCGATCAAAACCCATTCCGGTAGGAACCGCCCCGCCCGAGGAGTGCCATGACGACGGTCGTCCTGGTGGTGCTGTGCGTCGTGGTCGGGGCGCTCGAACTGTACGCGGGCCGGCAGTCCCGCAACCAGGCCAACGCGTTCACCCGCCGCGTCGACGAGCTGAACGAGCAGGTCACCAAGCAGAACAACGTGCTGGTCACGGTCGGCGAGCAGCTCACCGCCGAGCTGTCGCGGGTCAAGCAGGACGTGCTGCCCGCGCTCGACGGCCGGCTGCGCCACAACCACGAGCAGGTCGAGGAGCTGGCCGGACGCGTCCACCAGGCCGACGAGCACCTGCGCGTGCAGGCCGGCCGGCTGCACGACCTGGAGCAGCAGCGCATCACGCTCGCCGCGCTGCGCCGCAAGCTCGCCGAGATCGAGACGTCGGTGCGGTCGGTGACCGGCGCCGGCGCCGCCGCCGTCGAGGGCAAGGTGGAGGGCGCGCTGGACCGGCTCGCCGAGCTGGAGCGCGGCGGCGAGGAGATCCTCGAACTGCAGCGCACCCTCACCCGCACGCTGGAGGACGTCGAGGACGTCGTCACCGAGCTGCTCCAGTTCACCGAGGGCGAGCTCGACGACACCGTCACGGCCGCGCTGACCGGCCGCCCCCGCGACCACCCCGGCGGGACGTCCGTGACCGCCACGGGGCGGCTGTGGACCCGCGACGGGCAGCTCGACGACATCCTCACCGAGATGTACGAGCGGTGCGTGCGGGCGAGCCGGCTGAACGTCCGGTTCCGCACGGCCGAGGGCACCGACGGGACGGCGCCGGGCTCCCCCGAGCGGCGCCGCTACTTCCTCGGCGGGCAGGCCGCCGAGGACCTCGCCGGCGCGTTCAGCGCGCTGCTCATCTCGGCCGGCACCGAGCCGCCGAAGAACGGCCTCACCGCCAACGGCGGCGACCGCCGCGGCGGCCTCGCCCGCGTCGAGCCGGGCCTGCCGCCCGGTGTGGAGCCCGCGCGCGCTCCGGAGGACGAGGAGGCGCTCAAGGCGCTCCTGCGCACCCTGTCGGAGTGTTCGGGCGCGGTGGCGCAGATCGGGCCGCTGATGGCCGTCCGCACCCGCGACGAGCTGCTGTGCGCGGTGCTGACCGCCGCGCAGTCGCTGGAGCTGGAGAGCGACGAGGTGTTCTGGGACCCGTCGTCCGCCACCGAGCGGCTGCGGCGGCTGCCGTCCCATCAGCTGTGGGATCTCACCGCCTGGTCGTCCGCTCCGTAGGCCGGCCCTTCGCCATAGGCCGCGCCGGACCCGTTCTCGCGCTGGGCGCCGTTCGGGACGTGGTCGGGGTTCGGGGCATAGGCGCGGACGGTCCGCTCAGCGGGGCCGCCGATCCGCACGTACAGGGGGCAGTGCAGCGCGCGCGTCACCGGTTCGACCTCCGCGCACAGCCCGACGCCCGCAGCGCGGTCGAGGAACACCACGTTCTCCACCGCGCGCGCGCCGCGCACCGCGTACGGCACCGAGTCGGCGTCGCCGGTGTCGAACAGCTCCTCGAAGGTCAGCCGCCGCGCGAACCGCATCAGCACCTCCGCGTCCACGACCCGGCTGCCGATCGCCGCCGCCGGGCCCGCCACGACGATGCCGAAGCTCGGGTTCTCCCGGCCCCGCACGTAGATCTCCCGGTCGGGCTCCAGGCCCTTCCGCCGGTCCGGGAGCTGCAATCCGAACCCGGCGTCGCCGTCGAGGAACGCGGGCGGGCCGAACCCGACCGCGCCGCCCGGCACCCGCAGCACCGTCTCGGGCGTCCGCCAGCCCGGCAGGTACACGCCGAGGCCGCGCAGCAGCAGCCGCCAGATCGGGCGGGCCATGACGTCGTGGGCGAACTCCCCCTGCGCTCCCTGAGCGCCCGCACGGCCCTCCTGCGGCTGCCGACCGGGCTCCCCAACGCCGTCCATGCGGAACATCATCAGGCGCGCGCCCGGCGCGCACAAGGCCGATGCGCCGTTCCCCGGGCGTCCCGCCGCGATCACCCCCGCGGTACCTGCACGGCCCGCGTGCGTTGGGCTACCGTTGGACCACCGGACACGATGGGAAACCGCAGTGAATCTGCAGGACATGGTGGTCCACCGCGACGACACGACGACGCGGATGGTCGACAGGTACTTGATGTCCTACGAAGGACGGGTCATCGCCGTGCGCCGGCACCCCGCCCTCCTCCTGCTGCCGATCGTCTACGCGGTCGCCGCCCTCATCCTGTGCGCGGCCGTCCAGGTGACCATCGGCCTGGCGTGGATCTGGCTCCTGTGGCTGGTCAGCCTCGGCTACCTGCTCTGGAACCTCGCCGCCTGGTCCCTGCAGTTCTTCCTGGTCACCGAGCACCGCATCATGGTGATCCGCGGCGTCCTCAACCGGGACATCGCGATGATGCCGATGGCGAAGGTCGACAACATCGAGCTGAAGCGCTCCTACACGGGCCGGGCGCTCGGCTACGGCGAGTTCATCATCGAGTCCGCGGGGCAGAAGCAGGGGCTCCGGAGGGTCCGCTTCGTGCCGTATCCCGAGCAGCTGTACCTCGAGGTCTCGTCGTTCGTCTTCGGCACCGTCGACGCGGCTCCGGACTGATCCCGCCGGCGCGGCTGATCCCGCCGGCGCGCCCCCGTCAGGAGTCGAAGCCGAGCCCGAAGCGGTCCAGGGTGCGGAGCCAGAGACCGCGGCGGCCGTCGTCGCGGTCCGCGCGGGCGAGTTCGCGGCGGGTCAGCTCGATGACGCCGTACCTGAGCGGCTCGGGCGGGAACGGGACGGGCTTGGAGCGCACCATCGCCAGCCGCGTCCGCTCGGTCTCCTCGCCGGGGGCGAGGCCCACGCCGAGCAGATCGAGCATGACGTCCGCGCCGAAACGCGTGGCCCCCACACCGAGGCCGGTATACCCCGCCGCATAGGCGAGCCTGCGGTCGAAGGCCGTCCCGTAGAAGGCGCAGAAACGGCTGCACGTGTCGATGACGCCGCCCCACGCGTGCGTGAAACGGACGCCCTCCAGCTGCGGGAACGTGGCGAAGAAATGCCGCGCCAACGCGGCGAAAGTGGCGGGGCGGTTCTCCAGGTCGCGCCGCATTCCGTTGCCGTAGTGATAGACGGCGTCGTACCCGCCCCAGAGGATCCGGTCATCGGCGGTGAGCCGGTAATAGTGGAACTGATTGCCGGCGTCCCCGAGCCCTTGCCGGTGCTTCCAGCCGATCGCCTCGCGCTGCGCCGGAGACAGCGGCTCGGTCACCAGCGCGTAGTCGTACACCGGGACGAGGAAGCCGCGCATGCGCCGCAGCAGCGGCGGGAACGCGCCCGTGGCGAGCGCGACGCGCCGGGCCGTCACCGACCCGTGCGCGCCGCTCAGCCGCAGCCTGCGGGCGTCCGAGCGCACCCCGGTCACCCGCGCGTTCTCGTGGACGCGGACGCCGAGGGACCGGCACGCCTCCGCCAGCCCGAACGCGAGCTTCGCGGGATGCACCATGACGACCGCGTCGCGGTCCCACAGCCCGGCGAGGTACGTGGGCGACGCGACCTCCCGGCGGACGGCGTCCGGGCCGAGCAGGATCGGCTCCCAGCCCAGCTCGTACGCCTTCTCCGCCGCCCGTTCCAGCGCCGGGACCTGCCACTCCCGCGTCGCGACCGTCATCTCCCCGGTCGGCTCCCACTCGGCGTCGATGCCGTACCGGGCGAGGGTCGCGCCGATGGCGCGCAGGTTGTCCCAGCCGAGCCGTTCGAGCTCGTGCATGTCGTCCGGCCAGCGCGCCTGGCCGTTCTCCAGGCCGTGGGTGAGGCTCGCCGCGCAGAACCCGCCGTTGCGGCCCGACGCGGCGGACCCCACCCGTCCCGCCTCCAGCACCACCACGTCCAGGGACGGGTCGCGCTCCTTGGCGAGGAGGGCCGTCCACAGGCCGCCGTAGCCGCCGCCGACCACGGCGAGATCGCACGACCGCTCGCCCGCCGGCGGCGGCTCCGGCTCGGGACGCGCCGCGTCCGCGAGCCAGTACGGCACGGGCTCGGCGTCCGCGAGCGCCTTCACGACGCCGTCCGGCACGTTCGCGGAGTCCAGCCCTTTCATGAGTCCGGCGCTTTCATGGGATCGGGCACGTCCCCGCTCTCAGCGGGACGCGCGGATGCTGCGCCGCGCCGACACCACCGCGATCAGCACGCCGACCGCGAAGATGATCGTGCCCATCACGTTGACCTGCGGCGGCGTCCCGGTCCGGGTCGAGCCGTAGATCCACAGCGGGAACGTGATGGTGGAGCCGCTGGTGAAGTTGGTGATCACGAAGTCGTCGATGGACAGCACGAACGCCAGCAGCGCGCCCGCCACCACGCCCGGCATGATCATCGGCAGGGTGACCAGCCGGAACCGCGTCAACGGCCCGGCCCCGAGGTCCTGCGCCGCCTCCTCGACCGCCGGGTCCAGGCCGACCACCCGCGCCCGCACCGTCACCGCCACGAACGCGATCGAGAACATCACGTGCGCGAGCAGGATCGTCAGGTAGCCGCGCGGCAGGTTGAAGGTGACGAACATGGACAGCAGCGACGCGCCCATCACGATCTCCGGGCAGGAGATCGCCATGAACAGCACCAGGTTCGTCACGCCCTTGCCGCGGAACCGGTGCCGGCCGAGCGCGATCCCGGCGAACGTCCCGATGACCGTGGTGATGGCGGTGCTGAGCAGCGCGATCGTCAGCGAGTTGACCACCGCGGTGGTCAGGTCCTCCTTGTCGAACAGGTGGACGTACCACTTGAACGTGAAGCCCTGCCACTGGAAGTTCTGCTTGCTGTGCGTGTCGTTGAACCCGAACATGATCATGATGGCGATCGGCAGGATCAGCCACGCGATCAGCAGCAGCGTGTAGAGGTGCAGGCCGGAGATCCGGCGGCGCCGGCGCGGCGGCGCGGGGCGCGGGGCCGCGGTGGGTGCGATCGTCGTCATCGTCCCGCCGCCTCCAGAACGTCCTGCGTGCCGAGCGACCGCGCGTACACGAAGATGCCGACCAGCAGGATCGCCATCAGCGCGAACGACAGCGCCGACGCGACCGGGTAGGCGCTGTTGTCGAAGTACTCCGTCTGGATCACGTTGCCGATCATCGTGTTCTGCGGGCCGCCCAGCACCTCGGCGTTGACGTAGTCCGACGACACCGGCACGAACGTCATGATGACGCCGGCGAACACGCCGGGCAGCGACAGCGGCAGCACCACCCGCGCGAACGCCTGAGCCCGGCTCGCGTACAGGTCGTACGCCGCCTCGACGACGCGCTCGTCGATCCGCTCCAGCGCCACGTAGATCGGCAGCACCATGAACGGCAGGAAGTTGTACGTCAGCCCCGACACGACGGCGACCCCGGTGTCCAGCACATGGAAGCCGGACGGCAGGAGGCCGTGGTTCCGCAGCGGCCCGAGGATCGGCCCGTTGTCGGTCAGCACCAGCTTCCACGACACCGTCCGCAGGACGAACGACACGAAGTACGGAAGCAGCAGCAGGAACAGGTACGTCGACTTGTGCCGCCCGCCGCGGAAGGCGATCCAGTACGCGGCCGGGTACGCGAGCGCGATGCACAGGACGGTCGCGATCAGGCCGTACCACAGCGACCGCACGACCTTGTCGCCGTAGGTGTTGAGGCCGTCGGTGTAGTTCTGCCAGTGGAACGTCTGCCGGAAGCCGTCGATGAGGTTCCCCGTCTGCAGCGACAGCGACACCATCAGCACGATCGGCACGATGAAGAACGCCAGCATCCACAGCCCGCTCGGCAGGATCATCAGGTACGGCGCGAGCGCGCCGCCCCGCGGCCGCCGGGCCATCACGAGCCCTTGGCGATCGGCTCGAAGATCTTCTGGTACCGCGTCTCCTCCGCCTGCGTGAGCCGCCGGTAGCGCCGCAGCCGCTGCATGTCCGCCTCGGACGGGAACACCAGCGGGCTCGTGCTGAGCCGCGTCAGGTCCTTCTTCTCCTGGCCCGTCGCCTTCGCCGCGTCCGCCGCGACGATCTGCTTCACCCCCGGCACGGGCGTGATGTAGTTGACGAACTCGGTCAGCGGCGCGTTGTTCTCCGGGACGTACAGCCAGTCCATCAGCGTGATCGCGTCCACCGGGCTGCCCGCGGTCTTCGGGATGCACATGTTGTCCGTCCAGATGGTGCCGCCCTCCTTCGGGATGGCGAACCGCACGTCCGGACTGGTCATGCTGTACACGTCACCCGACCACGCCATCGTCATCCACACGTCGCCCTTGCTGACGGCGTCGACGTAGTCCTGGTTGTAGTACTTGCGGACGATCCCCTTGTCGCGCTGCTCGCGGAGCTTCGCCGCCGCCTTCTCCCAGTCGGCCTGCGTCGACTTCTCCGGGTCGATGCCGAGCAGGAACATCCCGAAGTTCCCGAGCTCCTGCGAGTCGCCCATCATGCCGACCCGCCCCTTGTACTTCGGGTCGAACAGCTGCGCGATGCTGGTGATCTCCTCCTTGACGTACTTGGTGTTGTAGGCGATCCCGGTGATGCCCGACTCGTACGGGACCGTGAACGCGTTGCCCGGGTCGTACGACGGGTTCTTGAACGTCGGGCCGGCGTTGGCCTGGAAGTTCTTCAGCCGCGACTGGTCCAGCGGCGCGAGGTAGCCGAGCTGCCGCGCCTGCTCCAGCTGGATCCCGTTCGTCATCACCATCAGGTCGAACCCGATGGACTGGCCGGCCGCCAGCGGCGCCTGGATCTTGCCGAACCAGGGCCCCATCTCCTGGATGACCTCCTTGTAGTCCACCTTGATGCCGGTGGCCTTCTCGAAGGCCTTGATGGTCGAGTGATCGTCCTCCATGTAGCCCGGCCAGTTCGCCCAGCTCAGCTTGCCCGTCTTGGCCTTGCCCGCCCAGTACTTCTGTACGTCGGTCTGGGTGACCTTCTCCTTGCCGCCCTGCCCCTTCACGCCGCAGGCCGACAGGGCGAGGCCCGCGCCCGCCGCGCCCATCAGCCGCAGCACGTCCCGGCGGGACGCGGTGGACCGTGCCAGGCGCGGGCGGGTCAGTCCGCGCAGGAACGCGGGGTCGATGTTCGTCACTGGGGGGCTCCTATGGCGTACGAGTGGCGCGGGTCCCACGACAGCCAGACGCCGTCCCCGCGAACGGCGATGTCGTCGGCGTTCGTGGCGTTCTGCAGGAACACGACCACGTCGGCGCCGGTGGAGGTGGTGATGTTGTAGTTCGTCGAGGTCCCCAGGTAGACGACCTCCGTGACCGTGCCGCGGACGCGGCACAGGTCGTCGGCCGGCTTGTCCGTCCCGATGCCGATCTTCTCCGGCCGCACCGTCAGCTCCAGCCGCTCCCCCGCCGCGACCGCCAGCCCGTCCCTCACCGGCACCTCGATCCGCCCGTCCGGCCCGTAGGAGATCACGGCGCCGCCCCCGGACACCTCGGCGACCTCCCCGCCGAGCAGGTTGGACGTCCCGATGAACCCGGCCACGAACCGCGTCGCCGGATGCTCGTAGATCTCCCGCGGCGTGCCGAGCTGCTCGATCAGCCCGTCGTTCATCACCGCGATCCGGTCCGACATCGTCAGCGCCTCGCCCTGGTCGTGCGTCACGTACACGAACGTGATGCCGACCTCCCGCTGGATGCGCTTCAGCTCGACCTGCATCGCCTGCCGCAGCTTCAGGTCCAGCGCGCCGAGCGGCTCGTCCAGCAGCAGCGCGCGCGGCCGGTTCACCAACGCGCGGGCCAGCGCGACCCGCTGCTGCTGTCCGCCCGACAGCTCCCCGGGACGGCGCCGCTCCCGCCCGGTGAGGTCGACGATCTCCAGCATCTCGCCGACCCGCGCCTTGACGTCGGCCTTGCCGACGCCGCGGCGGCGCAACCCGAACGCCACGTTGTCGAAGACGTTCATGTGCGGGAACAGCGCGTACGACTGGAACACCATGTTGACGTCACGGCGGTTGGCGGGCACGCCGGTGACGCTGCGTCCGTGCAGGTAGACCTCGCCGGCCGTCGGCTCCTCGAAGCCGGCGATCATGCGCATGGTGGTGGTCTTGCCGCAGCCGGACGGGCCGAGCAGGGAGAAGAACTCCCCCTGCGCGATCGTCAGGTCCACGCCGCGGACCGCGGCGACGGCCTCACCGTACGCGTGGTAGGTCTTCTCGACTCCCGTGAGCTCGATGGCGGGAACTGCGCGACCCGGGTCGTCGCGCGCCGGGGCGGGCTGGGTTTCGGTCATGGGCAGGGGTTTCCTTCACGAGCTCGTGGCGCCCGACCACCGCGGCGGCGCCCCCGCGCCGGCCGGCGCCCGTCCCGGGGACGGGCACCGGCCCGCGCACCGCCGCGGTACGTCCCTCAGGCGCCGATGTAGTGCATGACGTGCTTGACGCGGGTGTAGTCCTCGATTCCGTACATCGACATGTCCTTGCCGTAGCCGGAGTGCTTGAAGCCCCCGTGCGGCATCTCCGAGACGAACGGGATGTGGGTGTTCACCCACACCGCCCCGAAGTCCAATGCCTTGCTCATGCGCATCGCGCGCCCGTGGTTCTGCGTCCACACGCTGGCCGCCAGCCCGTACCGGACGCCGTTGGCCCACTCGATCGCCTGCGCCTCGTCGGAGAAGCGCTGGACGGTGATGACCGGGCCGAACACCTCGTTCTGCACGATCTCGTCGTCCTGGCGGAGCCCGCCGACGACGGTGGGCTCGAAGAAGAAGCCGGCGTCCCCGGACCGCGAACCGCCGGTCAGCACCTCCGCGTGCCCCGGCACCCGGTCGATGAAGCCCTGGACGCGCTCCAGCTGCGCGGCGCTGTTCACCGGGCCGTAGAAGGCGTCGGTGTTGCTCGGCGGGCCGACGACGGTGCCGCGCGCCGCCTCGGTGAGCGCCGCCGTGAACTCGTCGTGCAGCCGGTCCGCGACCAGCACCCGCGTCGCCGCGGTGCAGTCCTGCCCGGCGTTGAAGTAGCCGGCCTCCGCGATGCCCTGCGCCGCCGACTCCACGTCCGCGTCGTCGAACACCACGACGGGCGCCTTCCCGCCGAGCTCCAGGTGGACCTTCTTGAGGTCCTTCGCGGCGGCCGCGGCGACCTCCATGCCCGCCCGCACGCTGCCGGTGATCGACACCATCTGCGGGGTCGGGTGCTCCACCAGCGCGCGGCCGGTGTCGCGGTCGCCGCAGATCACGTTGAAGACGCCGGGCGGGAGGAACTCCGCGGCGATCTCCGCCAGCATCAGCGTGCTGACCGGGGTCGTCTCCGACGGCTTGAGCACCACGGTGTTGCCCGTCGCCAGCGCCGGCCCGATCTTCCAGACCGCCATCATCATCGGGTAGTTCCAGGGCGTCACCTGCGCGCACACCCCGATCGGCTCCCGCCGGATGGACGAGGTGTGGTCCGCCAGGTACTCGCCGGTGGCCTTGCCCTCCAGGACGCGGGACGCGCCCGCGAAGAACCGGAGGTTGTCCACCATCGGCGGCAGCTCCTCCTCCATGGTGAGCTGCACGGGCTTGCCGGTGTCGCGGCTCTCCGCCTCGACCAGCTCGCGTCCCCGGGCCTCCACCGCGTCGGCGAACCGCAGCATCGCCAGGCTGCGCTCGCCGGGCGTCGCGTCCCGCCAGGCGGGGAACGCCTCCGCGGCGGCGCGGAACGCGGCGTCGACGTCCTCGGCGCCGGACACCGGCGCCTCCGCGTACGCCTCGCCGGTGCTGGGGTCGACCACCTCCAGCGTCCGCCCGTCCTTGGCGTCGGTGTACTCGCCACCGATAAAGTTGCGCAGCCGTTCGCCGCTCATCTCGATCCTTCCTGGGCGCCGCCGCCCGAACTGTCCCGTTGGCCTGACCCTGACAGAGGTTCCAGCCCAATACAAGTGATTCCGTTGTTACGATCCAGTTTCACGACTGATTCACTTGGACCAACCGCCTCACACCCTCGATGCCGCAGCTAGGAGTACCTACGATGACGGAGGAGCGCCCTCCCTCCCGCCGGGGGTCCGCCCGGTCTCCCGTGCATCTCGACGAGACCGCCAAGCGGATCATCGAGCAGCTCCAGCAGGACGGCCGCCGCTCCTACGCCGCCATCGGCAAGGCCGTCGGCCTCTCCGAGGCCGCGGTCCGCCAGCGCGTGCAGAAGCTCCTCGACACCGGCGTCATGCAGATCGTCGGCGTGACCGACCCGCTGATGCTCGGCTTCTCCCGGCAGATGATGATCGGCGTGAAGTGCGAGGGCGACCTGGAGACGATCGCCGACGAGCTCGCCGCCCTCGACGAGATCGACTACGTCGTCATCGCCGCCGGCTCGTTCGACATCCTGCTCGAACTGGTCTGCGAGGACGACGAGCGCCTCCTGGAGCTGCTCGGCCGGATCCGCGCCGTCCCGGGCGTCGTCTCCACCGAAAGCTTCGTCTACCTCAAGCTGCGGAAACAGACCTACTCCTGGGGGACCCGCTGAGGCCGCGCGCCGCCGTCCGCCTTCGCCCGCCATCCGTCGATTCTCGTCCCGAATGAGGATGTTCCGGCAACCCCTCGCGGCGTACTTTGGGATGCCGTAAGGAAGGAGACCGGCCATGTCTGAGTCGGTCCGCCCGGACCTTCCCGCCCCCGGAACCGACCACATCGCGCTGAGCACGACCGCCGAGCAGCTCCTCGCCATCCGCAAGGCCGCCGACCTGATCGGCTGGAGCGTCGCCGACTACATCCTGTCCGCCGCCCTCGACCGCGCGGAACGCGACCTCTACGAGCACGCCGCCGCCCTCCGCGCCGCCGCTCCCGACCCGCCCCCGGACCCCAAGGCGACCGAACCCTACATAGCCCTCCTCCTAGCCCTGACCTGACTCCCCCCACCCCCGCCACCCTGCCCCCGCCGCCTCCGGCGGGGGCACCACAGCCCCTCGGCGGAAGCACCGAGCCCCCGGCAGGGCACCACAGCCCCACCACCCCACTCGCCAATCCGACTCGCCAAGACGACCACATCCAAGGCGACCACATCCAAGGCGAATCACCGACTCAGCTTGAGCCTCTGATTCCCGAAGCCGCCCACCTCGGATTCACCCCGAATCACTGACCCGCCACCTCCACCTCGCCCACCGGCCAACCGAACCCACCTCCCCGGCGAGCCCACGACCTCGGCGAGTCCACGACCTCGGCGAGCCAGGCGGCTCAGCACCCGCCCAGCTCCGCGCGCTCCTCGCCTCAACAAGCCCACCGGCTCGTGTCCAGACCAGCTCCCCGAGCCCGCAGCCCCAACAAGGTCACCAACCCCGGCGAGCTCACCCAACCGCCCAGATCACCGCCTCATGTCCAGACCAGCTCGCCGAGTCCGCAACCCCGACGAGGTCACCGACTCGCCCAGGTCACCAGCTCGCGTCCAGACCAGCTCGCCAAGATCGCAGCTCCGACGAGGTCACCAACTCGTCGAGATCGCCGACTCGCCGAGGTCACCGGCTCGCGTCCAGACCGCGGGCTTGACGAGGTCACCTGCTCGCCGAGGGCGCGGGGTCTGCGAGGGAGCGGGCTGGGCGGCGAGTTGCTGGTTCGGCGGGGTGTTCGGTCCAGGTGAGGTGGTGGTGCGGGTTCAGGCCTGGTCGGTGAGGGCCGTGGACAGGCGGGCCGCGTAGTCGGCGGCCTCGGCGTCGGAGTCGTACTTGTGGCGGGGCCAGAAGAAGCCCCTCAGGCCGTCCTTGCGGTTGCGGGGAACGATGTGAACGTGCAGGTGGGGGACGCTCTGGCTGATGCGGTTGTTCATGGCGACGAAGGAGCCGGCGGCGCCGAGCACCGACTCCATGGCCGCTGCGAGCCGCTGCGCGTGCTGGAAGTACGGGCCGACGAGGTCGGCGGGCAGGTCCGACAGTGTCTCGACGTGCGTCCGCGGCACCAGCAGCGTGTGTCCTTTGAAGAGCGGCCGGGCGTCGAGGAACGCGAGCGCGTCCGGGGCGTCGAGGACGACGTGCGCTGGACGCTCTCCCTTCAGGATCTCGCAGAAGACGCAGGACTTGCCGGACACGGAGTCAGCCATGCGCGGCATTCTGCCGCCCCCCGCCTGCGTGCGCAGCCTCCTCCCTAACGGCCCCCTTAGGTTTTCGCCGCTACCCTTCGTGTCCTATGCGGCTCGATGACGTCGCCTTCCGCTACCACCGGAGGGGTCCCTGGGTGCTGAGGGACGTCACGCTCTCCCTCCCGCCCGGCAGCGTCACCGAGGTCACCGGACGGAACGGCGCTGGGAAATCCACCCTTCTCCGCCTCATCGCCGGCCTGCGCGGGCCCCAGAAGGGATCGGTCCGAGAGAGACCGAGCCGCATCGGGTACGCACCCGAGCGTTTCCCGGTGGACCAGCCGTTCACCGTCCGCTCGTACCTCGGCCACATGGCCGCCGTCAGGCGGGTGCCCGAGGACGCGATCGGGACGTGGGCCGAGCGCCTGGCCTTCGATCACCTCCTCCACGTGCGGCTGCCGGAGCTGTCCAAGGGCAGTGCGCAGAAGGTCGGCCTCGCCCAGGCGCTCATGGACGACCCGGGACTCCTCATCCTCGACGAACCGTTCGCCGGGTTGGACGCGGCGACCCGCGACACCCTGCCGGGGCTGATCGCCGGTCTCGCCGCCGACGGCGCCACCGTGGTCATCAGCGACCACCAGCGCTGCATCGAATCCCTGCCGGGCATCGACCGGCTCCAGGTCGCGGGCGGCACGGTGACCCGCCTGGCCGCCGGCGACGAACCGGACGCGCCGAGGCTGACGGTGCTCGAGGTCGTGGTGCCCGAGGCCGACGCCGACACCGTGGAGACCAAGCTCCGCGCCGACGGCTACACCGTGCGGAGGCACGACCAATGATCATCATGTCCCGCGCAGGGGACGAAGCGTGCCGATGCGGCAGGCGGCACGGCACCTCAGAGGGGCCGGGCGCCGTTCGCGATCGGGCAGGGCGCCGTAGTCAGCGAGGGTCGGTGGACCGCGATCGGCGAGGATCGGCAGACCGCCATCGGCGGGGGTCGGTGGACCGCGATCGACGGGGGTCGGCGGACCGTGATCGGCAGTGCGCGGCGGGGCGGGGCCGGGGCGACGACCGTGCGAGGTGGGGACGGTGATCGCGCTGGCGCGGTTCCAGGTCGAGGGGTACGTGCGTTCGCTGCGCGTCCTGCATCCGGTGATCGTCGTGGCGCTGGTCATGGTGCTCGTCCTCTTCCAGGGGCCGGGCGGGCCGGAGCGGGTCAAGCTGTCCGTCGGGACGTTCGGCGATGTGGCGGCGTTCATGTTCCCGATCTGGGCGTGGACGGCGCGGGCCCTGCTGGACACGCAGCCCGACGAGCAGCGGGCGCTGTCGGCGACCGCGGCACGGCACCGTTGGACGCCCACATGGGCGGGCTTGGTCGCCGCGTACGCCGTGAACCTGTGCTTGGGCGTCATCGTGCTGGCCATTCCTCTCTTTCAGGGGCTCGACGCAGGTGCGCCTGTGCGGGCGATCCTCGTGGGGTGCGCGCTGAGCGTGCCGGTCGCGCTCGCGGGGACGCTGCTCGGCGCCTGGACGAGCCGGGCGTTCATCCCGGATCCGGGAGTGTCGCTGCTGGCGCTGCTCGGCGGCGTGACCGTGGTCCTCCTGCTGGGGCTGGGCCGGCTCTCCTTTCTCTCGGTCCCGATGATCGAGTGGCTGAGGGCGGCGCACGACGGCCCGGACCGCTTCGTCGCGGACTTCCCCGGCCTGGTGCTGCACCTGGCCCTCTGGTCGGCCGTCGTCGGCGCCGCCTACGTATTCGTCGCCCGGCTGCGTCACTGATCGTCCGCACGGGGTCAAGGGATCGCTGGAGGCGCATGGTCCCTCCGGACGTCAGGCCGCTTGGACGGTCAGCCATGCTCGCTCCAGCGGGTCGTTCCGGCGGGAGCAGAAGTAGACGCGGCCGGGGTCGCCCCAGTACCAGCCGAGGCGGTGGTCGGAGTCGAGTTGGAGCAGGAGGCGCCAGTCGTCGACGGCCGCGAGATCGTCTTCCGACAGCTCCGGGGCGTCGAGGCCGTCGAGCGGACGGCCCGTGGAGGCGTACAGGCAGTCGGGGCCGATCGGCCGCTGGACGAGGTCGGGCCAGCCTCCCAGCTGATGCGCGGGCGCCTCGGACGTGACGTGCCGGGACCAGACCGCGTGCAGCTGCTCGTACTCGGCCAGGAAGCCGCGATAGATGCGTTCCAGCCGCTGCGCGACCATCTCCTGCGGCGAGGGCAGCGACAGGAACGGAGTAGCGCCCAGTTCGGTCGGTGGATAGGACAGGACGCCGGGCGGTGGCTCGGCGGGATGCAGGTCGCCGGTGAACACGCGCCAGCCGTCCCGCTGCCCGGACGCGTCGCCCCACGGCCTCGGGATCTCGCTCGCGTAGTAGAAGGCGGCCAGACCGCCCCGAGGAAGGCCCGGGATCGTGCCGAAGACGGCGAGTTCGGTGAAGTCGACGGCGCCGAGGAAGTCGAGCGGACGACCCCTCCATGCGGGCCAGGCCGCGGCGGCCGGCAGTAGCGGGGCACCGCCCAGCCGGACCGGAACGCCGCCGGCGGCTCCGAGCCGCACCGCGGGCCGGGCCAGGGACAGCAGGACCGAGATGATCTCGGGGGTGAACAGCAGGCCGAGGAAGGTGCTCAGCCGTCGGCGCTGCGCGTCGAAGTCGTCCATGCCCCGAAGCCTGCTGGGCCCCGGCGGCGGTCACCACCCCGCGGCGAAAATGTGGATAACTCCGCGGCGGTGATCGTTCTCAGCGGCCTTCGAGGGCCCCGGCGAGCTGGGTGAGGAAGCGGTCGACCTCCTGCTCGTCGTAGCCGGGGCCGAGGCGGACGACGCGGAAGGCGCTCTCCCGGACGTCGCGCGCCGACACCGGCGGCGCCGCGCCGCGCAGCCCGGAGATGACGCGGTCGAGGAACGCGTCGACGTCCCGGACGTCGTAGCCGGGGCGCATGCCCGAGCCGGCGAACCGGGCGTTCTGGATCCAGTTGATCAGCCATGCGGGGTTCGCCCGGGAACGGCCGGGACGCTCGGCGATCGGCGCCTTCGTCTCCAGCTCCCTGATGCACTCGCGCACCAGGTCGTCCACCGCGCGGCGGTCGTATCCGCGCAGGACGACGTCGAAGCGCGCCGTGCGCACCTCGTCGGCGGACATCGGCGCGCCGCCGTTCAGCGCGCCCGAGATCCGTTCGAGAAGGCCGTCCACCTGTGTCCGGTCGTAGCCCCGCAACGCCACCGGCAGCCGCGTGCTCATCAGCGCCACCGTGCTCCTCAGCCCTCGTCCCCGCGCCCGCGGGGCCCCGGGGGCGCCGCCGGCGCGCTCAGTCCTTGGTCGCCGCGGCCAGCTGTCCGCAGGCCCCGTCGATCTCCCTGCCCCGAGTGTCGCGCACCGTGACCGGAACCCCGTGGGCCTCCAGGCGGCGGACGAACTCGCGCTCGTCCTCCGGCCGCGAGGCGGTCCACTTGGACCCCGGCGTCGGATTCAACGGGATCAGATTGACGTGTACGAGGTGGCCGCGCAAGAGCCTGCCGAGAAGATCGGCCCGCCATGCCTGGTCGTTGACGTCCTTGATGAGCGCGTACTCGATCGAGACGCGGCGCCCGCTGCGGTCGGCGTAGGCCCAGGCGGCGTCCAGGACCTCGGCGACCTTCCATCGGTTGTTGATCGGGACGAGGTCGTCGCGCAGCTCGTCGTCCGGGGCGTGCAGGGACACCGCGAGCCGCACGGACATGTCCTCGGCGGCGAGCTTCTCGATCGCCGGGACGAGGCCGACCGTGGACACGGTGACGGAACGCTGCGAGATCCCCAGGCCGGCCGGCGCCGGATCGGTGATGCGGCGGACCGCGCCGATGACGGCCTTGTAGTTCGCGAGCGGCTCCCCCATGCCCATGAAGACGATGTTGGAGACGCGGCCGGGTCCGCCTGGGACGCGCCCACGGGCCATCGCGCGCGCGCCCGCCGCGACCTGCTCCACTATCTCGGCCGTGGAGAGGTTGCGCGTGAGACCGGCCTGCCCCGTGGCGCAGAACGGGCAGTTCATGCCGCAGCCCGCCTGGGACGAGACGCACATCGTGGCCCGGTCGGGGTACCGCATCAGCACCGACTCGAACAGGACGCCGTCGAACGCCTTCCAGACCGTCTTCAGCGTCCTGCCGCCGTCGCAGTCCAGTTCGCGGACCGGGGTCAGCAGCGAGGGCAGCAGTTCCGACACCAGCCGGTCGCGCACGGCGGCCGGCAGGTCGGTCATCTTCGCCGGGTCGTCGACGAGCCGGGCGAAGTAGTGCCGCGACAGCTGGTCGGCCCGGAACGGCTTCTCGCCCAGCTCCGCGACCGCCTCGCGGCGCTCGGCCTGCGTGAGGTCGGCCAGGTGCCGCGGCGGCTTGCCGCGCCGCGGCGCGGCGAAGACGAGCTTCGCCGGGGTCTTCTTGGGCGCGGCGCCCGCGGTGGCGGGCTCGGTGGTGGCAGACATGGTCCTTCCAGTGTCGCAAACACCTGCCGATGCCTCGTCCGCATCCGGGCGCTCTTCTCCCGCGCGCTGCCGGCGTCCTGCGGCGAGCGCTGCGACATCGCTGCGCATGACCTTCACTGCGACTAAGGTCTGATCATGTCGGTTTTGCGCAGGGGCACCGCTTCGCCCAGGACCCCCGCCGCCACGATCGTCCACGCCGAGGCCAGCCCGTACGGCAGCCGGAGGCTCGTCGTCGAGTCCGACGGCGATGTGACCTCGGCCTACCTGCGGGACGCGCGGGACTCGGTGATCGGCGCCGTCTGGGTCGCCAACCACCGCAAGGCGCCGTCGTCGCTGGACCGGTCGCGGCTCGACGCCGGCGGCGCACCGCTGCTCCCCGAGTCCCATGTCGCCCATCCGCAGGGGCGCGAGGCCCTCGACGCCTCCGCCCTCGAAGTGGTGTGGTTCGAGGAGGGCGACGGCGTCGCCGTGCTGGAGGCGGGCGACCCGCTGTTCGTGATCCCGGGATGGTCGGACATGGGCCGCGGCATCCCCGGCTACGCGCGCGACGCGACGGAGCAGAGCCCGTTCGCCTTCCCCATGGAAGAGGAGATCGCGGAGTTCGGCCCCCGTATCGAGCGCGCGCGCGAGCACTGGAAGATGTGCCGCGCCGACGGCTCGTGGGCGGAGTTCCAGCAGTCGGTCCTAGGCCACCTGCTGCAGCGGCTCGGCCCCGGAGGCCACTACTGGCACGACGTGGGACGCCAGCTCGCGGGAGGCAAGGTCAGCCCGTCCCCCACCGTGGGCGTGACGGAGCGGCCCGCACGCGGCGACCGCGGTTTCACCGTGCTCAGCACGGTCGGGATGAGCCGCCAGCGGATGCCCACCGTGGAACTGTACGAGGACGACGTCGCCCCGTACGCCCGCATAGAACTCGCTGTGGCGAGCACACTGCCCAGCCAGCGCGCGGGAAGCATCTTCCCGTGGCTCGCCCAGTACCCGTGGCGATCGGTGACCTGGTTCGCCCCGGGGGACGTGGTCAAGTGGTACCACGAGGCCCGCACGTTCCCCCTCGGGAGCGGCGACGGCGCCTGGGAAGGCGTGCTCCTCCTGGAGGACCCCGCGCGGCTGGCCGGCCCGGAGGTACCCGCCCTCACGGGGCTGACCTTGCACGGCGATCCCGTCCGGTGGCTGTGGCTCGTCCCCATCTCGGGTGAGGAGCACCGGTACGCCAAGAGCGAGGGCTCGGACGCGCTCATCCGGCGCCTGGCGCAGCAGGGACGTTCCTGGGTCGTCTCCTAGGCCGGAGACGGCTGGCCGTTCTCCGGTCGTTCTCCTAGGCAGGAGAACGACCGGCCCCATCCAGGGGCCGGTCCCGCCCAGGGCGCCTGAGAGGTCTAGCTGGGGACGAACAGCTCCAGCAGCAGCCACACCACGGGGGCCGTCGCGACCAGCGAGTCGAGGCGGTCCATGACCCCGCCATGGCCCGGCAGCAGCGTGCCCATGTCCTTGATGCCGAGATCCCGTTTGATCATCGACTCGATGAGGTCGCCGCCGGTCGCGGTCACCACGGCGGCGAGGCCGACCAGCGCGCCCTGCCAGGGCTGACCGCCGTCCAGCAGCCACCACACCAGCCACCCGCCGACGATCATGCAGGTGATCGCGGAGCCGGTGACGCCCTCCCACGTCTTCTTCGGGCTGATCGTGGGGGCGAGCTTGTGCTTGCCGAGGAACGTGCCGGCGAAGTAGCCGCCGATGTCGCTGGCCACCGTCGTCGCGATGAAGATGACCGTGCGGTCGTCGCCGTCGCCGGGCCGCATCAGGAGCGCGACGATCCCGCCCATCAGCACCAGGTACCCCGCGACGAACGAGCCGGCGCTGACGTCCCGGACGTAGCCGTCCGCGCCCTCCGTCATCCGGATCAGCATCATGCTGAGCACCGTGAGGGACACCGCCGCGACCACCGCGGTGGGTCCCCACACATAGGAGACCACCGGAGTGGCCACCATGCCGGTCGCCACCGGGATGAACGGCACCCGGATGCCGCGCGACTTGAAGGCGTCCGTCAGCTCCCTCATACCGAGGAAGAGGAAGACCACCATCACGGCGAGGAAGATCGGCTTCACCGTGTAGAGCGAGAGCAGTACCAGCGCCCCGAGGGCGACGCCTACGCCGATGGCCATCGGCAGGTTCCTGCCGGTCTTGCTCTGGCGCCCGCCGCCGGACGGGTCCGGTGGCGGCTCCCCCTCGGATCCAGCGCGCGCGCCCGTCACGGGCGTCGCACCGGAGGGCGCCGCGTCTTCGGCGGCGGTGCCTGCGGGAACGTCCGGCGCCTCGCCGGAGGGCGAGTCCAGAGCTTCTCCCGGGGGTGGGCCGGGCATGTCGACCTCCGGCTCATCCGGGGAGCCCGTGGGCTCCCCGGCGTCGTCGAGTCCCATCAAACTTCGAGCAGTTCGGCCTTCTTGTGCTCGAGCAGCTCGTCGATCTGCGCCACGTACTTGTGCGTGGTGTCGTCGAGCTCCTTCTCCGCACGCCGCACCTCGTCCTCGCCGACCTCGCCGTCCTTGGCGAGCTTGTCGAGGGTGTCCTTGGCGCGCCGGCGGATGTTGCGGATGGAGATCTTGCTGTCCTCGGCCTTGGTGCCGGCGACCTTGATGAAGTCCTTGCGGCGCTCCTCCGACAGCTCGGGGAAGACCACCCGGATGACGTTGCCGTCGTTGGTGGGGTTCACGCCGAGGTCGCTGTCGCGGATCGCCTTCTCCACCGCCTGCATGGACGACTTGTCGAAGACCTGCACGATGACCATCCGCGGCTCCGGCAGCGTGAACGACGCCAGCTGGTTGACCGGCGTCGGGGTGCCGTAGTACTCCGCGGTGATCTTGTTGAACATGGCGGGGGTGACCCGGCCGGTGCGGATGGCCTGGAAGTCCTCCTTGGCGACCGCGACCGCCTTCTCCATCTTCTCCTCGGCTTCGAGGAGGGTCTCGTCGATCACTGTGACTCCCATGTCATCTGGTCGGCCCTGGCACCGCGTTCCGGGCCGCGGTCAGCCCTGTGCCGGGCTGACCAGCGTGCCGATCTTCTCACCCCGGACGGCCCGGACGATGTTGCCCTGCCCCATGAGGTCGAAGACCACGATGGGGAGCGCGTTGTCCATGCAGAGGCTGATGGCCGTGGCGTCCATGACCTTCAGACCCCGCTGTAGAACCTCACCGTAATCCAAACGGTCGAACTTGACCGCCTCTGGACTCTTACGAGGATCGGCGTCGTAGACGCCGTCGACCTGAGTCGCCTTCAGGACCGCCTCGGCACCGATCTCCAGCGCGCGCTGGGCGGCGGTCGTGTCGGTGGAGAAGAACGGCTGCCCGAGCCCCGCGCCGAAGATGACGACCCGGCCCTTCTCCAGGTGCCGGATGGCGCGCCGCGGGATGTACGGCTCGGCCACCTGGCTCATGGTGATGGCCGTCTGCACGCGCGTGTCGAGGCCGAGCTTCTCGAGGAAGTCCTGCAGCGCCAGGCAGTTGATGACCGTGCCGATCATCCCCATGTAGTCGGCGCGGCCGCGGTCCATGCCGCGCTCGGCCATGACCGCGCCGCGGAACATGTTGCCGCCGCCGCACACGACCGCGACCTGCACGCCGTCCTTCACGGCCTCGGAGATGGCCTCCGCCACGTGCTGCACGACCTCCGGGTCGATGCCCAGGGGATCGCGCCCGGCGAACGCCTCGCCCGAGAGCTTCAGCAGCACCCGCTTCCAGCCCGCGCGCGGCGCGTGCTGCCCGGACGACGGGGCCGCCGTCGCACTGGTGGTCGTCTTCTCCGGCACGTCGGCGGCCTCCTCGTTGCGTCGCTGAATCTCGGGTCCCTGTCTCCAGAGTGCCCTTACGCCTGCCCGACCTTGAACCGGGCGAAGCGCACGACCTTCACGCCGGCCTCGTCCAGGACCTTCGCGATGGTCTTCTTGCCGTCCTTCACGAACGCCTGCTCGAGCAGCACGAAGTCGCGGAAGTAGGCGTTCACCCGGCCCTCGACGATCTTCGGAATGGCCTGCTCGGGCTTGCCCTCGTCGCGGGTGAGCTGCTCGGCGAGCGCCCGCTCCTTCTCGATCACGTCCGCGGGGATCTCGTCGCGGTTCAGGTACTTGGGCGCCATCGCCGCGATCTGCTGCGCGACGTCCTTGGCGACCTCGGCGTTCTCCTTGTCCAGCTCGACCAGCACGCCGGTGGTCGGCGGCAGGGACGGGTCGGACTTGTGCAGGTAGCTGGCCACGTAGGCGCCCTGGAAGTGGGCGAAGCGGCGCAGCTCCAGCTTCTCGCCGATCTTGGCGCTGTTCTCCTCGATCAGGGCCTGGACGGTCTTGCCGGCCTCGATCTCGGCGCCGAGCAGGGACGCCGCGTCCGCCGCGCCGCTGCCCGCCGCGAACTCGACCAGCCGGTTCGCCAGCTCGATGAACTGCTCGTTCTTGGCGACGAAGTCGGTCTCGCAGTTGAGCTCCAGCAGCGCGCCGTCGCCCGAGCCGTTGAAGTGCTCGGCGACCAGGCCGTTGGCCGCGGTGCGCTCGGCGCGCTTGCCGACGTCCTTGGCGCCCTTGAGGCGCAGCAGCTCCGTGGCCTTCTCGAAGTCGCCGTCCGCCTCGGTCAGGGCGTTCTTTACGGCCATCATGCCGGAGCCGGTCAGGTCGCGGAGCCGCTTGACGTCAGCGGCGGTGAAGTTGGCCATCGCTCTCTTCGCTTCTCTCGTCGTTTGGTCGTGGACCCGCGACGGTCCCGGCGGCGTCGCCACGACGCCGCC
>NZ_JBEYYT010000125.1:0-23645 GCF_040645715.1 Spirillospora sp. NPDC046719
GCTTGTGGCGCGTCGCCCTCTCGGTGGCCGCCACAAGCCAACGTCTCTCTAGTCCAGCCTCGCGAGCCTGTCCACGTAGCCGGTCCACCAGCGGCGCGCGTCGATGACCGCGGCCCGCTGCGCGGCGGGCAGGTCGGTACGGAGAAGCGCGTCCATCCGTTGCAGCACCGCGTCGGCCTCCCTGCGCAGCTCGGCGTGCAGCTCATCGGACTCCCCGGCCACCTCGCGCACGACGCGGGGGTCCGCCTGCGTGCTCGACGCCCCGGACGGGGGCCCGCCGAGCAGCCCGCCCCCCGCCTCAGCCGCTTCCGGCCGCGCTCCGGCGGTGACGAACTCGCCGGTGCTCACGGCTCGCGCGGCCGCCGCCGACGACCACCGGTTGGCCTCCCGCAACCGCTCCATGTGCCTTTCGATCATCTCTTCCAGCTCGGCCGGCAGTTCGGCGGAAGTGCTCTCGGACACGCTGACCCTTCAGCTCGCAGCCGTGCGCTCGTACCGCGGCCCGCTCCGGCCTGCGGCGGCTCGCCGTGACGTCGTCCACACCACCGGCGCGCCGTGATCGAATTCCGCCGGATCGGGGAGACCGTAAAAGAATGATCTTGGTGAATGGCGCCGGACGCACCACCGGACGGCACGGGCTTGGAATCGGCGTGAACGACTCCGCCGCCCCGCCCCAGTAAGCCCCCGAGCAAACCCCCGGTCACCCCTCACACGCATTAGCCGCCCGAGGTCGGCGAGGTCATAGCGCGAACGGGGCGGCCGGGGTTGCCCGGTCCGGCGGCCGAGCCTTCGGCTGGGGTCGGGTGGTCAGACGATCACGTCGGCGGTGGTGTGGGTACCGATTTCAGTGCCTCCCGCGGTGTAACGGAGGTAGCAGATCGGGAAGTCGGCACGGTCGCGCCTGGCACCCGTCAGATAGGTCGGTGCATCGCGGCCTGGAACGGCCGCGGCTTCGACGAGTTCGACGTCGAAGAAGTGCCACTCGTTGGTGTCGCGGTCTCGGGTCTTGGCGCACAGCCGCTCGTACTCGGTGAGCCAGGCCTGGGGATCGATGCCGAGGTTCGCCCGCCGTTGCGGGATCGCCGCGCGGATCGCCGTGGCCACCTTCGTGCGGGCCTCGTCCGGCGTCGCGGCGGTGACCGGATCGGCCGACGCCACCGACACCAACGCCAGGTCCAGGGTCTCGAGCGTCTGCTGGTAGGCGTAGACCAGGTCGTCGCAGTGCTCCAGCTCCGCGCGCCGGGAGAGATCCGCGATATCCGGGGGCATGTAAAGATAGACCCGGTTCTGCGAGGACTTCCCGAAGTCCGTCATGTAACTGCCGAGGCCGAAGGCCTCCTTTTTCTTGCGGTGACTCTCCAGGGTGACCAGATCGAGAGTGGTGTTGGTCTCGTAGACGCCGGCTTTCAGATACACCGCGTTGTTCGTGCCCGGGGACGCCCGCCTTCTGACCACGAGTTTCGCCTCGAACCGGTCGCCTTTCGGAGTGACGACGATCTCGTAGTCCGGGGCCTCGGCTCCCACAGGAGGGCTGGTGGAACCCGCGTCGCGGAGCCAGCCGCTAGCCGGATCCAGTTGTTCTGCCGTGAGAATGCCGGCGTGGTCGACCGGGTCAGGATTCTGCTTCAACGGCATGGAGAACCTCCCCCTCGTCCTTCTCCCTTGAAAGACTGCAAGAAGTAGAGCACGCGCGCCCTTTTGATCGCAATATGCCGGATTATGATCCATTCGGGCGCTGATGAAATGGTGGCCGCCCTGCCTCTGGTCCGGCGTCCATGCTCGTGGTAGGACGGCCCGCCGGGTGCCTAATGCGGTCATGCGAGCCTGCGGGATCCGGTCGACCTCCGAGCGCCTGGGGGCCGGTTGGGCGCCGGAGGGTGTCGCTTGCCGAGCGTCCGGTGGTACGAGCGCGGGGTATAGGGGGTGCGGCGGTCCCGCCGTGCCCGTTTTGCGGGTGAGTCGGGCAGGCCGCGGTGCCTGCCGACATAGCCGTTGTCGGCGAACTCCATGCTGACGAAGAGGACGAACATCCAGGCGGCGAAAATCGCTATGAGCGCGACGCCGGTGATGGCGAGCGCGAAGATCACAGGGCGTCCTCGATCTCGCGCTGTTCGGCCAGGGCCTCGCTCAGGGCGTCGAAGGTGTCTTCGACAAGGGTGGCGCAAAGGCCGTAATAGATCTCCTTCTCGGTGAGCGGGCGGCCGAGGCGCGTCGCGACGAAGCACTCCATGCCCTGCGGCCGGCGGATGTGCCAGGCGGGGTACTGCTCCTGAAGTCGTGCGCGTTGCTGCTCGTTCATGGACGGGGGCTTCCTGTGCTCGGTCCGGATTTCGTCGGACGAGCGTGACAGGCTGAAGTTACTCTCAGCTACGAACCGACTACCCCCTCGTCGGCACCCCGACTAGACGGCATGACACCCCCCAAGCAACCGTCCGACACCCTGGAGACACCCGATGGCACCCATGCGCGACGCCAACCCGTCCGTCCATCAGGAGATGTTCGTGTGCGAGCTGCGCGCCAGGCGCGAGGCGGTCAAGCTCTCCCGCAACAAGCTCGCCACGGCACTCGGTTGCACCCCGCAGTGGCTCGCCAAGGTCGAGACCTTCGAGAAACCACCCTCCGAAGGGCTCGCCGACGACCTCGACACCTACTTCCAGGCCGGTGGCATGTTCCGCCGCACCTGGGAGAAGCATGCTGAGGAGCGGAGGCGTGGCCTCATTCCTAGCGGGTTCCGGCCATTGGTCGAGGCGGAGCGAGACGTCTCTCAGTTGAGCATTTTCGCGCCGCTTGTCGTGCCAGGGTTGCTGCAGACGGAGGAACTCGCACGTCTGATTCTGGGTACGGAGCATCGGCGAGAGAAAACTGAAGAGTTGGTGGCGCTTCGCATGGAGCGGCAGACGATCCTTGAAAAGGTCGACCCGCCTTGGATTTTTCTGCTACTCCGAGAGGCTGTCATTCGCGACTTGCCTCCCAGGATACGAAAAGGGCAGTGCCGGCGTCTGCTTGAGGTCCTCGAAGAGTCGAATTTTTGTATCCAGATAATTCCTCGACGGTTTGCCGTAACACAGAGTAGCGGATTCCAGTTGCTGAGCTTTCCTGAAGGTGAAGACGTCGCTTATGTGGACGCGGCCTGCGGATATGGACAGATGATCAGAGAGCCCGCGGAGGTGCAGCGGGTGATCAAATCCTTTAATATGATCAGGGCGACCGCGTTGCCTTCGGATGAGTCCATGGCGCTCATCCGTGCGATCATGGAGGGTGTGTGAGCGCGTTGGACCTGTATGCCCGCTGGCGTAAGAGCAGTTATAGCGATGCGTCTGGCGGAGACTGCGTCGAGGTGGCTTCTTGGGTGAAGAGTTCGCGTAGCGGTTCCGAAGGGGGCACCTGCGTCGAGGCTGGCTCCTGGCAGAAGAGTACGCATAGCGACTCGTCGGGAGGGGCCTGTGTCGAGGTGGGAGAGATGACTTCGGGGGTGGCTCTGCGGGACTCGAAGGATCCGGAAGGGCCGAAGCTCGCGTTCGGGCGCGGGGCGTTCGGGGTACTGGTGAGCGACATTCGCGCGGGCCGATACGACAAGTAGACCTGGCCGAGGGCTGCACTTCGGACGGACCATCGAGCGGCTCTACGTCACCGCGTCCCGGGTCGGCCACGCGATCAAGAAGCAGGGCTTCCATCCGTCCGCACGCCGTCCGGCGCTGCGGAGGCCGTTGGTGGCCAACTGAAGGCCGTCGGCGCGAGGCAGGCGGTCATTGCCTGCTCGGGAGAGGGGCGTGGGGAGAACCATCTGATCGCCCAGCCTGGTCTACGTGCTCGTTCGTGACGCCCCGCTGGTCCGGTGGGTGTTCGTCTGGCGCAGGGGCATCTTGGGTTGCGGCGCCGCACGGTCGGACGTGTCGCCGACCGCATGAGCTTCGGCCCCTGCGCGCCGGGCGACCGGCTGGTTCGCCGGGCTCTGCCCTGCGGCTCAGTGGCGGTGGTCTCTCGGGTCTCTGACGCAGTCGGAACCTACGCTCATGACGATGCGGCTCGCGTCATGCAGGGCCTCGACCCTGAAACCGTAGCCGTAACCATAACGGTAATTCGCGGCGTAACCTGCGAGTTCCGTGATCGTCCTGCTGCCCGTCGCGGGCCGGAAAGAGGAGATCTTCCAACCGGACCGCTCCGCATAGGCCTTCAACCGCATGATCGTCGGCACTGCCCTGTCCGGCGAGATGCCGTCGATGGTGGAGAAGGACGCGATGTTGTACGGGCTGGATTCCCCGTCCTTGAAGTCCATGACATCGAACTGGTCGCAGGGGGCAGGTCCTCCGGTGGGCGCCGTGGCGGGTCTTCCGGCGTCCAGGACGTCAATGACCTTATAGAAGAAGGCGTCGAGCCCTTCCGACAGCTTCTTCTCGTCGGCGACTTTCAAGTGCTCCTCCTTATGGGGATGCGTGCATCCGAACGCGGCGGCGCAGACCAGCGCGAGAGCCGCGATGAAGGGCACGAGACGCCTCATGACGGAGGGCTTCCGGCCTGGAGGCCTACGTCTCCGTACCGTCCGGTGACCACGAGAGCCTGGTTGGCGAGGCTGTCGCTGCCGATGTCCCAGTACCCGCTGTGCCCGCGGGTGTCGGTCGTCATCACGTTTCCTCCGAACCGCCCGTCTCCGGGGGCGACTCCGTGGCCGCCGAGGACCGGTGCGGCGTAGGGCACCTGGTCGCCTGGAGCCGACTCGGACCAGAAGTGCCGCTGGTCGACATGCAGGTGCCTGACATTGTCGACACCCATTCCCGGACTGCCCACCGCGATCATGTCGTCGACCTTCAGCCCGTCACCGTGACTTGCCGCCTCGCCGATGAGGCGCGTGCCGTAACTGTGCCCGATCACGGTGATATGGCTGTGCACCCCGGCGTCGCCCTGCGTCTGCCGCAGCCCGTCCACGAATCCGTCGAAGGCCGGTGCGCCGTTCTTGGCGTACAGCGTCAGGCCCGCTTGGGGAGGACGCCGGCCGCCGTCTGGGATCTCCTTCTGGGATGCCGGCGAACGGACACGAGGACCGCCGCTGCGGGAGGCGTGTACGAGGACTGTTGCCGTGCGCGTTCGGCCCGGTGAAGGACGGGGTTCCTGGGGGAATCGCCGACCTGGCTCCGTGCCTGCCGCTCCTCTGGCCGCCTACACAGGCGACGGCGTTCCCGCTGGAACGGTCGGCCGGGCATTGTTGCAGGTAGGCGACGTGGCGACGTCATGTTCGGTGCGCACCAGTCGCTTGTGCGCGCGTCGACGGAGGAGGTGTTCCACTTGTTCCGCGCGCCGTGCGGGCGTCCGTCGGCGCGGGGCGGGCGGCAGGCTGGTCTACGTGCCCGGCGGGCGGTCAGCCGTTTCGGACGGCTTCGGCGACCTCGGCCGGCGAGGTCTGCCAGGGGGTGCCGTGGCCGGGCAGGACCCAGGACGCCTCCAGCCCCGCGAGCCGGTCGAGGGAGGCGAGCGCCTCGTCCGGGTCGTCGGTGAACGGCGCGGGCTGCGGGCCGGTGCGGCCGGTGAGGACGTGCCGGGTCGTCAGGGCGTCGCCGACGAAGACGGCGTCGGCGGCCGGGACGTGCACGCCCACGCTGCCGGGGGAGTGCCCCGGCATCCCGATGATCGCCGGGGCGCCGGGCAGGTCCAGGACGTCGCCGTCGCCGATCTCGGTGACCTCGGAGACGTAGCGGGTGCGCAGGCCGTTCTTGCTGATCGAGTACCCGAGGAACCCGAGCGTCGGGCCGACGCGCATCTTGCCGAACGGGGTCTTGGGCTTCTCGCCGGTCCGGGCGCGGGCGGCGTCGGCGGCGTGCACGTACACGGAGACGCCGTGCTCGCTGCGCAGCCGCTCGGCGAAGCCGATGTGGTCGGAGTCGCCGTGCGTCAGGATGAGCCCCCGGATGTCGTCGGCGGACTTGCCCAGGGTGCGGAGTTCGCGCTGGAGGTCGCGCCAGTGGCCGGGCAGGCCCGCGTCGATGAGCGTGATGCCCTCGGGGGTGTCGACCAGGTAGGAGGCGACGATGTCGTTGCCGAGGCGGTACAGGTTCGGTGCGAGGCGCATGGGATCTTCCGGGTTCTGGGATGCGGAGCGATACCGGTTAACCTAATTGGCCATCTGGCTACTGTCAATAGCTTTTGCGTGCGGAGCTCCGCGGGCTGCCAGGTCAAGAGGTGTCAGGCGTGCCCGCGACGGCGTGCGCGGTGGGCTTCGAGACCGAGCCTGACGAGGAGCAGCGGCATGAGGACCAGCAGGGCGGCGCCCATGACGATCAGGAGGACGCCGAGGACCCGGAGCTCGCCGGCGGAGTGGGTGGTGAAGCTCTCCGGATGCTCCGGGTCGTAGTGGACGGCGATCGTGTCGTCGACGTCGGCGTCGCCGCTCTCCCAGAACGAGCGGACCGTGCCGTCGGGCGCGGTGAAGCGGACTTCGATCCGCCTGATCCGGCTGCCGCCCTGCGGCCCGGACGTCTCCTGCTTCGCCGCGAGGACGGTCCCGCCGATCGTCCGGCCGGAGGCGCCGGACGTGTCGCCGAGCCTTCCGACGCCGCTGACGGCCATCCCGGCGCCGACGGCGGTGAGGAGAAGGGCGAAGACCGCGCAGAAAGCGAGGACCACCGTCCGTCCGGCGATCCCCGCCCGGCCGACGACGCGCGCGCCGAGCGGCACGCGATCATCGGCATCCACGCCTCCAGTGAATCACCGTGCCCACCGTGGGGCCAGGCCGGCGATGCCCGGAGGGGGCCGGGTTCAGATGTAGGCGTGCTGGGTGCGGACGTGCTCGCGGAGGGCGTGCAGCTCCAGCAGGGCCTCATGGCAGTGGTCGCAGACCCAGACCCCGCTCGGCACGGTGATCTTCCGCTTTGCCGCGTCGTCGCGCGCGCACGCCAGCTGGTAGGCCTGGACGACCCGTCGCCACGTCCTCCGAAACGCCGATCGCATCCCGCTCCCTCCAAGCGCCGATGGAACGACGCCCAGAATAGGCGAGCGGAAACGTAAAACTTCCGTGAGCTGGGTAAAGTCTCCGAGCATGCCCGTGCCCCGACCCCTTGGGCCGGGGACGGGGCGCGGCACGGAGTGCCGGGATCACTGTCCGATCTTGACGCCCGGCTCGCCGTAGCGGTACTCCAGCGGACGGCTGGCGCGGCGTCCCGGAATGTTCTGGCCTCCCCGGAACGCGAAGAGCGGCAGGATCGTCCGTCCGAAGCTGTTCTCGAGCATCAGCGCGGCCGCCGTGTAGACGGCTATCGCCGCGGCGATGACGAACAGCCAGCCTCCGACGCGGAGGGGCCAGGTGGAGCCGGCCCAGAATCCGGCGGCGGTGAAGCCCGCCCCTGCGGCGAGGGGCCACAGGACCGCGGACATGGCGAGGTTCTTGCCCATCGCGGCCAGCGCGCAGCATCCGGTGATCACGCAGAGCGCGATGAACCAGAAGGCGAAGCCCTGGTTGACCGCTCCGATCCGTGGTGCCAGTGCCAGTGGATAGGCGCCCACGGCGACGAGCAGGAACAGCAGGCCCCAGCCGATCCAGAACGCGCCCCACATGCCGTGTACGGCGGTGGCGAGGCCGTCCCGGGCCCGGTAGGACCACATGCCCGCGAGGAACTGTGCCAGCCCCCCGAAGGTGAGCACGAACGGGAAGAGCACGAGCGGCGTGAGCGCCGTGCCGTACCAGTTCGCCTGCCAGGCGCCGACCATCATGAACGCGCCGGCGAGCCCGAAGAGGCCCAGGATCGACGGCGCCGCGATCGGCGTCAGGGAGACCCGCGTACGGTCCTCCCAGAGAGCGAACTGCTCGCGTTCCATCGCACCTTCCCTCGGTGCGGCGGAAGCGGCCGGCACGCCTCGGCCCGCGGGCATGTCGTGCGCGGGCATGTCGTGCTCGTGGCCGGGCATGTCGCGCCCGGGGCCCGTCATCGGCGTGCCCTCGCCGGGAGCCGGCGAGTCCCTTCCAGTGGACCTTCTGCGATCCCTCATGACATCTCCTCCCCCATAGGAGAATCTCCCTCAACGACTTGTAACCGGCATTCAGGGGGCGAAACGCACAAAACGGGCAAAGGTGACGCCGGGCGGCTCCGTTCACATACCTGCGGCGCCCAGGGGCAGAAGATTCCGTGTGACAGGGGTGCCAGGGGACGCGGACATCAGGCCGGGATCCCGTGATCGCGCAGAGGGCCCACGGTGAGCCCCGCGTCCCGGCACACCGCCACCACGTTCGGCAGCGCCCCCAGCGACGACTTCCACGCCCCCGGCGCGGACGTGACGTCGCTGTCGTGCAGCAGCAGCGTCGCCCCGCCCGCGATGCCGGGCGAGAGCGTCGCCAGCACCGACTCGGGCGTCGCGGACGCCGTCCAGTCCCGTCCCCACGCCGACCACAGGATCGGCCGCAGCCCGTTGCGGCGCGCCGCCAGCAGCGCCTCGGCGCTCAGCGCCCCGTACGGCGGCCGGTACCAGCGGGGCCGCACGCCGCACACCGCCTCGATGGTCCGGACCGTCCCGGCGATCTCCGCCGACACCCGCCCCGGCCGCGTGACCAGGGCGTTGTCGTGGTTCCAGCCGTGCACGCCGAGCTCGTGCCCCTCGGCCGCGATGCGCCGCCCGACGTCCGGGTGGCGGCGCAGCATCGAGCCGAGCACGAAGAACGTCGCGCGGCAGCCGAGCCGGGCCAGCTCGTCGAGGAACAGCGGGGTGGACGCGCCGTCCGGGCCGTCGTCCAGCGTCAGCGCGACATGGTCCGGGAAGCCGCGGCCGGCGATCCGGGGCGTCCAGCGGCGGACCGGCGCCAGCCAGGTCGCCGCGGGCAGGGCGTGCGCCGTCAGCACCGCGGCGAGCCCGGCGACGGGCCCGGCGACCGCGGCGGGGACGTGGCGCGCCCGGAAATCTGTGTGCACATGACCATCTTGCACAGGGGGGTCCCATCTAATGGGCAAGCGACTCTTAATTCTCACAGCGGGCATGGGGGCGGGTCACGACGCGGTCGCCGGCGAGCTCGAACGGCGGCTCGCCCCGCACGGGGTCGAGGTGTCCGTGGTGGACGTGCTGGACCTCGTGCCGCTGCGCCTAGGACACGCCCTGCGCCGCGCCTACGCGGGGGCGATCCGATCCGCGCCGTGGCTCTACGCCGCGGTCTACCGGGCGTTCTTCGTCTCCCGGCGGCCCGGGCCGCTGCGCCCGCCGCCGCCCTCGCCGCTGACCGCGCTCATCGCCGCGCGGCTCCAGCGGCGCGTCCGGGAACTGCCGCCGGACGCGGTCGTGTCGACCTTCCACGTCGCCGCGCAGGCCGCCGGTCGGCTGCGCCGGGCCGGGGGACTGGACGCGCCGTCCCTGGTGCTGGTCACCGACTTCGCCGTCCACCGGATGTGGCTGCATCCCGGCAACGACCGGTACCTGTGCCCGGACAAGGCGGCGGCGCGGGCGGTGACGGCCGCGACGGGACGTCCCGCGACCATGTGCGCGCCGCTCGTGCCGCCCGAGTTCCACCGCCCCGGCGTCCGCGACGGCCGCGACGGCCGCGACGGCCGCGACGGTCGCGAGCGTCTGCGCAGGGCTTCCGGGGCGGGCCCGGACGAGCCGGTCGTGCTGATCTCGGCGGGCGCGTGGGGCGTCGGGCGGGTGGTGGAGGCCGCCGGAGTGCTGTCGGCGTCCGGACGGTACCGGCCGGTCGTGCTGTGCGGCCGGAACGGGCACCTGCGCCGCCGCATCCTCAGCACCGGGCTGGCTCCCGCCCTCGGCTGGCGCGACGACGTCGCGGATCTGATGGCGGGCGCGTACGCGCTGGTCGACAACGCCGCCGGGATGACGTGCCGGGAGGCGTTCGCCTGCGGGCTGCCGGTGATCTCCTACCGGCCCATCCCGGGCCATGGGCGGGACGGGGCGCTGGCCATGGCGCGCGGCGGCCTCAGCGTCTACGCGCACTCGCCCGCCGAGCTGGTCGAGGCGCTGGACCGGCTGGAGGACGGCGCGCTGCGCCGCACCCGCGCCGCGCGGGTCGACGCGCTGTTCAGCGCCGAGTCCGCGGAGCGCACCGTGTGTGCGGCGCTCGGCTGACGGTGTGCTGCTCGTGCAGCACCGGGGAGCGGGCGATTCCGATGCTGCCGACCAGGATCAGCGCGATCCCGGCGAGCTCCAGCGCGACCCAGCCGCCGGTGCGGATGTGCTCGTCGAACAGGAACACGCCCAGGCAGATGCTCGCGACCGGGTCGGTCACCGTGAGCGCGGGCTGCACCACCACCAGCGTGCCGCTGGCCAGCGCCATCTGCAGCAGGATCAGGCTGGCGACGCCCGTCGCCACCATCGCGTACAGCTCCCAGGACGTGAAGGCGGCGCCGAGCCCCGAGTCGGTGATCGTCTGCGTGGCCGTCTTCATGTAGGCGGCGGTCAGCGCGAACCCCAGCGACGTCGTCACGCCCAGCAGGACGGCGCGCAGCGGGCCGCTGACGATCCAGGCGGCCGCGATCAGCCCGGCGGCGAGGCCCGCCGTCACGCCGGTGGCGATGGCCCAGCCGAGGGCGCCGGGACGGCCCGGCCCCTCCGACGGCGAGGCGGCGGTGAGCAGCGCCGCGAGCCCGGCGGTGAGCGCGCCGACCGCCGCCCACGGCACGTTGCGGAAGGCTCCGGGCACCAGCCAGCCGAGCAGAAGCATCGTGAACGGCAGCTCCGCCGCCAGCAGCGGCTGGACCAGCGCCAGCCCGGCCCGGTCCAGCGCGGCGGCCTGGAGCAGGAACGCGGCGATGAGCGCGGCGATCCCGCCGAGCCACTCCGGCCGGCGCAGCAGGTCGAGGATCAGCGACGGCCGGAACGTGTGCTCATCCGGCGCGCCCTTGGCGACCTGCCGCTGGAGCACGGAGGCCAGGGCGTTGGCGGCGGCGGCGAGGACCGCGAACAGCACCGAGAGCATCAGCACTCCACCCCGTTCTTCCGCGCGTCCGCCCGGTCGCCCGGCTTGCCGAGGTAGGGCGACCGGCCGAGGACGACGATCCCGGCGACCATGGCGGCGAGCCCGACCGCCTCCAGCGCCAGGCTGCCGATCGACACCCGGAGTCGCTCGTCGAAGATCACGATGCTCAGCGCGATGCCGGTCAGCGGCTCGGCCGCCGTCGTCGCGGGCAGCGAGATCCGCAGCGGCGCCGCGTCGAACGCGCTCTGCGAGAACAGCAGCGCGGTCGCCCCGATCAGCACCAGGCTGTAGGGCTGCCAGTCGCGGGCCGCCTGCCAGATCCCGTGGTCGAACAGCAGCAGGACGCTGCGGGTCAGCGCGTCCTGCAGGCCGTACAGCAGCCCGGCCGCGCAGGCCAGGGTGATCGCGCGGACCCGCAGGTCGCGGTGCTGGCCGGCGATCGTCAGCAGGCCGACCAGGCCGAGCACCACCGCGCCGGCGAGCCAGCGCGGGGACAGGGTGCTCGGCTCGGCGCCGCCGTGCGGCTCCCCGATCGTCAGGAACAGCGCGACGCCGGCGGTGAACAGGATCGCGCCCTGCCACTCCGCGCGGCCGAGCCGCTCCCGGTAGATCAGGTGCGCGGCGACCAGCGCGAAGATCAGGTTGCTCGCCAGCAGCGGCTCGACCTCGGCGATGTCGGCCAGGTTCAGCGCCACCGCGAACAGCACCTGCCCGACGATCATCGTGCCGATGCCGGCCAGCCAGAGCCGGCTGCGCAGCAGGTGCAGCAGCAGCCGCGGGTGCAGCATCTCCTCCAGCGGCTCCCGGTAGGCGGCATGCTGCTGGGCGACGAAGCCGAGTCCGGTGAACGCGGCCGCCACCACGGCGAAGATCATCCCGAGAAGGCTCATAACGGTCGGGCGATCCGCGCCCGGCGCCTCCGGGCCGCGAAAGATCGCGATGACCCCCTACCCACGCTGGCCTGCCCGAATCGGCCCCCGGAGCCGGTCCCGGAGCTACTCGCGCGCTGCTCGGGGGTTGCTTTGCGGGCTGCGCGCGGGGCTGCTCGGGGGCCGTTCCGGGCGAGGGGGCGGGGCCGGAAAAGGGGGACGGTCCGCCGCCGCGGCCCCCGGCGGCGGACCGCGTCTCTCAGCGGTGCTCGTCGATATGAGCGAGCTTGTCCGGATTGGTGACCGCGTAGATGCCGCGGATCCGGTCGCCGTCCGGGTCGAGGTCGAGGACCATCACCCCGAACGGCGCGTCGTCGTCGTCGAACAGCACCGCGGACGGGTCGCCGTTGACGGTGCGGTACCGGATCTCCAGCGGCCACCGCTCCCGCCCGGTCCCGCCCGTGATCGTCCGGGCGACCCGGTCGGCGCCCTGGATCGGGCGCAGCGCCGACGGCCGCGCCTTGCCGCCCCCGTCGGTCCACAGCGTCACGTCCGGCGCCAGCAGCCGCATCAGGTCCTCGATGTCGCCGCCCAGCGCCGCCCGCAGGAACCGCTCGGTCACCTGCCGCTGCACCTTCGGGTCGGCCTGGTAGCGGGGACGGCGCGCGTGCACGTGCTCGCGGGCCCGGTGCGCCAGCTGCCGGACGGCCGACGGGCTGCGGTCCAGGATCCCCGCGATCTCCGTGTGCGGATACCCGAACACCTCGTGCAGGACGAAGACGGCCCGCTCCAGCGGCGTCAGCGTCTCCAGCACGACCAGCAGCGCCATCGACACCGCCTCGGTCCGCTCCGCCGAGTCCTCCGTGCCCGCGTCGCTGACCAGCGGCTCGGGCAGCCACGGCCCCACGTACGTCTCGCGGCGGCGGCTGATCAGCGCCTGCCGGGCCAGGGCCGTGTTCACCGCGATCCGCACCAGGTACGCCCGCGGGTTCCCGATCTCCTCCGCGGCGCCGTCGCCGTGCCTGGCCGCCCAGGCCAGCCACGCGTCCTGCAGCACGTCCTCGGTGTCCGCGACGCTCCCGAGCATGTTGTAGACGACCGAGAACAGCAGCTCCCGGTGATCGGCGAACACCCGCGTCGCGGTGTCCTCGGCGGTGCCATCGGGCATGGGTCGACCTCCTGTGCGCTCGCCCCCTAGAGGGGCCGCACCCCCGAAAGTGTGACATCAACGCCCGGATTGTGACGTGGACCTCATCCCGGCCGTCCGGTGTCACATTCGCCGCCCCGCCGCCCCTCTTTGCTGGCGAGACCGGGTCAATCCCGGCAGGACACTAGGGGGCCAACCCATGAGCCGCACCACGCGACCGAGCACGCGGACGCCATCCGGCCCGCGCGACCGGATCGACGTCTCGTTCATGTACGCCGTCCACGACGCCTTCCAGCGCGACCTCGACCGGCTCATCGCCATGGCCGAGGCCGGGGACGTCCCCGGCCCCGCGCTCCGCGCCGGCTGGGACCGCTTCAGCACCTTCCTGCACGTCCACCACACCGCCGAGGACACGCACCTGTGGCCCGTCCTGAAGGACCGGGTCGCCGACACCGCCGTCCTCGAACAGATGGAGGCCGAGCACAACGCCCTCGACGGGCTGCTGGAAGGCGTCGACACCGCGATCAAGACGTCCTCGCCCGCCGAGGTGCTCGCCGCGCGCGCGGCGGAACTCGCGCAGGGCCTCACCGCGCACTGCGACCACGAGGAGGAGCTCGCGCTCCCGCTCGTCCAGAAGCTGATGACCAAGAAGGAATGGGACGCGTTCGGCGCCGAGCAGCGCAGCAAGCTCGGCATGAGCGGCGCCGCGAGCTTCTTCCCCTGGCTGCTCGACGGCGCCGAGGACGAGACGCGCCGCAAGGTCCTCGGCATCGTCCCGCCGCCCGTCCGGCTGCTCTACCGGGCCGTCTGGCGGCCCCGCTACGAACGCGCGCCCCGCTGGCAGACGCCGGCGAGCGCCTGAGACCTGGAGACATGACCATGGCGACAACGGACGCCCGGCCGTCCTTTCTCGCGACCGGACGCGGCAAGATCACCCTGACGCTGCTGTGCGCGATCGCGTTCCTGGACTTCATCGACGCCTCGATCGTCAACGTGGCACTGCCCGCGATGCGCAAGGACCTGGACTTCTCCGTCCAGGACCTGCAGTGGGTGCCGTCCGGATACCTGCTCACCTACGGCGGGTTCATGCTGCTCGGCGGACGCCTCGCCGACCTGCTCGGCCGCCGCCGCATCGTCGTCGCGGGGACCGTCCTGTTCTCGCTGTCGTCGGTGACCGGCGGCCTCGCACAGACGTCCGGGATGCTGGTCGGCGCCCGGTTCGCGCAGGGCATCGGCGCGGCGCTGATGCTGCCCGGCACCCTGTCGATCCTCACCACGACGTTCAAGGAGGGCGGCGACCGCGGCAAGGCGCTCGGCGTGTGGGGCGGCGTCGCCGGCGGCGCGTCCGCCGCCGGCGTCCTGCTCGGCGGGCTGCTCACCGACGGCCCCGGCTGGCGCTGGGTGATGCTGGTGAACGTGCCCGTCTGCGTGATCGTCATCGCGGGACTGTTCCTGCTGGTCGAGGGCGACCGGCGCAGCGCGCGGCTCGCCGACTTCGACTTCCTCGGCGCCGTCCTCGTCACCGCCGGGATGCTGCTGCTCGTCTACACGATCGTCAAGGCGCCGGACGTCGGCTGGGGCGCGGCCCGCACCGTCGGCGGCCTCGCCGGCGCCGCGGTGATCCTGCTGGCGTTCCTGCTCAACGAGCAGCGCGGCGGCAACCCGCTGCTGCCCCTGTCGATCTTCCGGATCCGCGGGCTCGGCGCCGCCGACGTCGCGATGCTGGTGGCCGTCGCCGGGATCGGCTCGATGTTCTTCTTCCTCAGCCTCTACATGGAGAACGTCCTCGGCTACTCGCCGATGAAGACCGGCTCCGCGTACCTGCCGCTCTGCTTCGGCGTCGGCATCGCCGCCGGGATCTCCTCGCAGCTGCTGGCCCGGATCGGCACCCGTCCCGTGATGGTCGCCGGGCTGCTGCTCGCGGGCGGCGGCGTCTACTGGCTGTCCCGCATCCCGGTGGACGGGAAGTACCTCACCGACCTGCTGCCCGGCCTCATGGTCGCCTCCCTCGGGCTCGGCCTGGCGTTCGTGTCCATCACCACGGCCGCCAACGCCAACGTCGCTCCGGACCGGGCGGGCATCGCCGCCGCGCTGCTCAACGCCTCGCAGCAGCTCGGCGGCGCGCTCGGCCTCGCGATCTTCTCCGCGCTGGCCACCGCCCGCACCCACGACCTGGTCGCCGACCGCAGGCCGATGCCGGACGCGCTGACCGGCGGGTTCTCCCGCGCCCTGCTCGCCTGCAGCATCTTCCTCGCCGCCGCCGCGGTCGTCGCGCTGCGGGCCGCCAACACCCGCGGCGAGGCGGAGCAGCCGCTGGAGGACGCGCCGTCCGACCCCGTCCCGGTCAGGTAGCGGCCGGCTCCCGCGCCTTCGGGGCGCGGATCAGGAAGGTGCCGGCCAGCACCACCAGGCCGGACAGCATCAGCACGAACTGGGCCGGGACCATGCCGAGCGGCCGCCCGCCGGCCTCCTTCAGGAGGTCGGCGGCGCCGCCCGCCAGCAGCGCCGCCAGCGCCAGCCCGAACCGCAGCACCGCGTGGAACGCGGTCAGCGCCAGGTTCCGGTCCACCCCGCCCAGGCTCTCCTGCAGGTACGTGATCCCGCCGACCAGCGCGCTCGTCGCCGCCGCGCCGAACAGCACCGCCCCGGCGAACGACCACGGCTTGGACGCCAGCCCGCCCATCGACGCGATCACCACCCCCTGCACCGCCGTCGCCACCCGGACCTGCGTCAGCAGGCTCCCCGTCTTGCGGTGCAGGAGCAGCAGCCCCACCACCGCCCCCACCCCGAAGCACACCACCAGCGCCCCGAACCCGATCTGCCCCGCGTTGATCACACCCTTCACGAACACCACGCCCAGCGAGAACAGCGCCCCCAGCCCCAGCGCCACCACCGCGATCCCCGGCAGCACGGCCCGCACCACCCGCAGCTTCAGCCCGTTGACGAAGCCGTGCTTCTCGCCCGCCTCCCGCTCGTCCCGCTCCATCGCCGCCTTCTCGCCCGGACCCGGCCCGAGGTCCGGGATCCCGCGCACCGCCAGCCACGACGCCAGGTACGTCAGCGCGTCCAGCCAGAACACCAGCACGTACCGCCAGTGGCCGCCCCACCCGGCCTGCTCCGATATCCACAGGATCAGCCCGAACATCCCCGCGCCGAACGGGATCATCCCGTACGACGTCGCCATCGTGATCCCGTTCGCCAGCTCCAGCGTCCCGGTGTCGTGGTCGTCCTTCCCCTCCTCCCGGCCCTCCCCGATCAGGAACGGGATCGCCGCGTCCCGGGCCGGCAGGAACATCAGCCCCACGACCTCGATCATGAACGCCCAGAAGTACACCCACCACAGCCCCGGAACCACCGGCAGCGCCGCCGCCATCCCCACCCTGACCAGGTCGGACGTCAGCATCACGCTGCGCCGGCGCCAGCGCGTCACCACCCGCGCCGCCACCGGGGCGCCCAGCGCCGACGGCAGCAGCCGCAGCACCAGCACCCCGCCGACCGCCGTCGTCGACCCGCTCAGCTCCAGCACGAAGTACATGAGCGCGAGCGTGCCCATCCAGTCGCCGAGCGCCGACACCGTCTGGCCGACGATCAGCCGCCGGAAGTCCCGCCGGGTCAGCTGCTCCTTGAACGCCATACGGTTCCCGTCCACGGGGTCCGGTTCCGGGGGACATCGCCGACGGGACGATCACGGATCGGGCCGTCGTCCAGCAGCGCCGCGAGCCGGGCCGCGGCGGCGTCCCAGCTCCATCCTCCGCACACCCACTCCCGCCCGGCCGCGCCCATCGCGGCCGCGCGTCCAGGCTCCGCCAGCAGCCGATGCAGCACGAGCGCCAGCTCGTCCGGGCCCTCCGCGTCGACCAGCACGCCCGTCCGCCCGTCCACCAACGCCTCCGGACTGCCGCCCGATCGCCCCACCACGACCGGCACGCCCGCCGCGGACGCCTCCAGGACCGACAGCCCGAGCCCCTCCGTCTGCAACCCGCGCCTGGCGTCCCGGCACGGCAGCGCGAACACGTCGGCGGCCGCGTAGTAGTACGGCAGGTCCGCCGCCGACACCGTCCCGGCCAGCGTGACCGTCCCGGCCGCCCGCCGCGCCGCCTCGGCGAGCCGCGCCCGCATCGGCCCGTCGCCGACGATCACCAACCGCGCGTCCGGCCTTCTGCGAACCACGTCCCGCCACGCGCGCAGCAGCACGTCATGCCCCTTCCTCCGCACCAGCCGCGCCACGCTCAACACCACCGGCCCTTTCCCCAGCCCGTGCCGCCACCGGACCCGCGACCCGTCCAGCCCAGGCCGGAACCGTGCCGTGTCCACCGCGCCCGCCATCTGCACGAGCCGCGTCCGGTCACCGACCGCCTCCCTCAATCCCGGGAGCGTCGCCGGGCTGAGATAGGTGAGCGCGTCGAACGACCGAACCGCCGCCCGCAGCGCCGCCCGCGTCGGCGGCGCCCGGAACCACCCCAGCTCCTGCCCGTGCGTCGACCCGATCAACCGCCCCACCCCCGCGGCCCGCACCAGCGGCGCGTAGAGCCCGAACGGCGCCACCGCCGTGATCCACACCGCGTCGATCCCATACCTCTCGACGAGCCGCCGCAGCCCCCGGACCAGCAGGTACCCCCGCCGCCGCACGACCGGAAAGCCCACCCCCGCATCGAAGCCCGCCGCCCCCGCCCGCGCCGGCGCGACCACCACCACCCGGTCGGCGGGCAGCCGCCGCACCAGCTCCCAGGTGAACGTCTGAACCCCACCGGACTCCGGCGGAAAGTGCCCGCTGAGGACCAGAGTCCGCGCTATCTCCATGCCCACCCGATTTCCCGCCCAGCCGCCCCCCAACCAACCCCTGTCCGCGAGCCCCTCCGGCCGTACCGACCACCACCCACCGCCCCAACTCCCAAAGCACAACCTCAAGGCCCGCCTTTCCCACGCGCGGACCCTGCGTGCATCCAACGCGTCCACGACCCGTAGACCCGACCTCACCATCTCCGAATACGAGAACGGCCTCAGCGGTCTCGAAACTCGTGCAGATTGCCCAGTGCCTCTCTTGCCAGGCTGGTGACGTTCGTCGCCACATCCGGAACAAGTGAAGGAGTCGATCTGTTCGCTCCGGGTAAGTAAGAGATCGTGAACTCGATGTTCGCGTCCCGGACGTAGACGTCTATCGAACCGTTAGCAGGGGACGGCGCGGACGAGTAGAGGTCGCCGCCCGTGACGAACGCCTCGCTGCCGAGCCCACGCAGTTCCCGGCAGACCGTGCCCCGGCAGGTCGAACGACCGAACTTGAAATCCCTGGCCGCAGCGGACGTGCCACCGTTCTTTCGGGAATGAAAGACTTCCGCCAGCCTCAGAGAGGGACCTGGCAGACTACTGCCCCAGGAGCACACCCACTGCCTGTCGCCGGGACGGACGTCCGGCGGCCGCGACGGATGAGAAATCGCCCCGACACCTATGTACCTCTGCAGCGACGAGGTGCCGATCAGTTTGCAAGCATCGACTATGCGCGGATACATCCGATCAGCCTGGCCGGAGGCCGAGCTGCACCCGCCTGCCACCAGCAGGATGAGACAGACGGCAATCCCAGATGCCCTCATGCCGGTTTCCATGCGTGCAGCTCGAGCAACCCATCTGCTGGCTTGGGTGGCGGCGCGATGCCGTTGATGTTCGCCAATGCCACGCTCAGTGCCTTCATATAGCTCTTATTCGCCTCAATGGCGGATATGATCAGATTGGTGACATTATCCGCGAACTCGGAGAGCAGAGACGTGAAGTGGCTCAGTACCAGGGCGAGCGAAGCGCCGTCGGTCGGCCCGGCCGCTGCCACGGCCAAGACCGCTTTCCAGTCGCTGAGGAGACCGCCACCGAAGTCTAGCAAACTCTGGGCGCATTTTGAGATGAACGTTATGCCATCTCGATATGCATCCAGCACGGCTGAGTACATCTGGCTGGTCGCGTCCAAGGCGCCCTGGAGGTAGGCGACATTGTTGGTGATCTTTGTCTTGGCGTCGATCGCGTAGGTGTTGAATCCGTTCGCGGCGCCGCCGGTCCATCGGGACTGAACCTGGCTTTGTGCTCGCGACATCCCCTCAAATGAGGCGCTCATGGATCGAATGGCGTTCTCCCATTCGGTCACGGCGCGTTGGATGTTGCCCGGATGTCCTACCATATCACGCACCATATCCAGTGCGTCCAGCGCCTTGCGGTGGTTGGTGATCTCGGCGGCCTTCCTCACGGTGGCGGCATCGCTATGCGGGAAAGGGGCCGGCTCGTCCAGTGTCGTCATTTGAGTATATCCCGAAGTATTTTGATGCTCTTGTGCTCTGCATGACCGTAATTCCTGGCCACGAGATCCAAGGAATAGGCCATCAGGTCGAGGTTCGCGACGCCCTGATCCAGCAGTTGCCACGCGTGGTCGACGCCTGCGTTGTACTTCGAGATGACCCCTGCCTTCTTTCCTATTATCCCCAGGTCATCTGGAGCCAGCTTTGCATTCGCCAGAGTCCTCGTTATGTCTGACCAGCTCTTGCTGGCCGAAACGATATACGTTGAAGCCTCGTGAAGGGACTCACGCTGCACGCTGTACTGATCTGTCAATATCTCGACCCTTCTAAGGGGAGAGTGGGGCGGTCATTTTGGATCGGCCCTAGGCGGTACCCAGGGCTGCACGGGCCGCTTGCTCAGCCTGATTTATGGCCCTCAGTAGGTTTTTCTCGAATTCTTCTGCGCTACATCTCCTCATCTGCGTCGGATCCAGGTCTATTCTCTGAAGTCGCCCTAAGGTATCGACCTCGACGATCCCCAGGCCACCTCCGATCGTAGTCGTGAAGCTGCGATGAGATTTCTGTCGAGCCCTGGCTGCAACTCTTCTGGTCTCGTTCTGGAGGGAATCGACCAAATTTCCCAGCGCCCGCACATTATCGGCTACCTCGTCACCGGCAGACATGATCTCCAATCATCTCAAGCCATCTTGAAATTCTGTCAGCCAATCGCTGGACGCCTTGGTGCGGGCTTGTTCGATGGCTGCGATTATATGCGAAGAGACTATTCTCGACTGCTCTTTCCGCAGCATGCGATGCGACACGCCCATGCTGAGCAGACCGCCATTTCCGTCGACGGCAACCCGCACCTCCTTGTTTCTGCTCTCCCCGACATATCTTCGTGAGGACGCTTTTTCGGCAAGGTCGGCTATTTGTTTCAGATGCACGTTTCCGTAGTTCTGGACGTCCTTGACGTTTGATAAATCCCCGCCGGACGCAGGAGAGGTCGACGATGGGATTGGTGTCTCCTCTTGTGGTTTTACAAAGAGCTCTCTTTTGAATATTGCCGCCTGAGTATGCCTGTCCAATTGAGGCTCAAGGTATCGATCCTCGCGAGCCATACTGTCCGAATCGACGTCGATTCGGACGCGTTGGCGTCGAGCGGCAGCCCTCCTGCGGTCCTCGATTTCCTCGGACGTGCGAGGGGCATTCGATATGCTGACGTTCAGTTGGTCTCTCAAATTCTTGTCATTCTCGCTCACGGAGTTCACCTCGTTTTCCTAACCGTCCAGTCGGCGGGCTCTCTCAAACGGAAGATCTGTGTCGACGTCGATAGAGGCCTAGTGTGGTGAGCAGTGCGACGCCCGTCGGCAGAGCGATCGCTGCGAAGATCGCATACTTACCTGCCTTCCGGGTTCCTTTTTCTGTGGTTGCTTCTCTTCGGGGTGCAGGGGACGGTAGAGAGGGCCTCGGTTTAGCTGCCTGCCGGGCAAAAGATGCGTACACGGGGTTGGGTGCGGTCTCCGGGACTTCGGCAGTCAAGGCCTTTTGGGGGATGAGAGCGCCGAAGCCGGTCTTCTGATCCCAGCCCCTGGGGCCCACGTCTCGCGCTGTGGCCAGCATGCGCTGCACGATCTCGCGCCCTGACATGCGGGGGAAGTGAGACCTCATCAGAGCTGCCACTCCCGACGTGAGTGCTGCAGCCGAACTGGTGCCGTTGATTCTTGGAGTAAAAACTCCTGCCATGCCTATTGACCCGACAGAAACGCCGGGCGCGGCAAGCATGACACTGGTTCCTGGAGTCGACTTATCCCACGGAGAAAGATAGGCGTCGACCCCTCCCACGGTGAGGACTCCCGGGCAGTTGGCGGGGGCGCCTATCGTGAGGTCCTCCGGCTCGTTGCCTGCGCCCGCGATGAGCACGACGTCATGCTGGATGGCGTAGTGCACCGCAGAGCGTATGCCGTCTGGGCATCTGTCCGCCGGTATGGCGATCGACATGTTGATGACTTTCGCGCCGTTATCCACAGCATAACGAATATCTGCGGCGAAACTGAAGTTCGAAGTGACGACGGGGAGGATGTGGCTTTTTGGGGCAATGCCTACCATTCCGTCACTTGAACCTTGGGCTGCAATCAGCGCGGCCATGCCGGTTCCGTGTCCGCCCTTTTTCCTGTCCGTGTCCACGCGGCCGTCGCCGTTCGGTGACGTGTCACCTCCACTGCCTGGAAGGACCACGCTCTTCAGTCCTGAGAGCCGTGCCTCCACGCCTGTGTCGATCAGGCCTACGGTTACCCCTTCACCTTGGGTAAGCGGCCACACTTTCTTTGCTATCTGCCACGCATTGAACCACCACTCCTCGGGGTGCGGCCTCGGCGCAGCCTGTGCTGGTGGGCAGTTAGAGGCAAGAAGACCGAGGGCAAGAGCCCCGGCCGTGATGCCTCTCACCCATAGAGTCCTTCGCGCATGTGGGTCAACCGCCATATCGGGTGTCCCCGGGATCTTGATTGGGCTTACCGATGACTGGCGGAGCGACGGCCGTCTCGTCTCTCCACAGGTCGTCGTCCTCGGTGAGGAAGATGTCCCTTGATTTCTCGCTGATCCTGCCGCCGGTACCGGCCGCTCCCATGGGAAAACCGGTGCCGACGGCTCCGGGGCCAGTCTTGGACATCGGCATACTAGTGGCCTCCGCGCCGGGTCGTAGGACTCCATTGCGCAGGACGTCACTTGCCGGGACTCGTCTCGGTTCGCTCGAAGTGCCGAAGGGGCCCAGCGGCTCCTCGCTCACGGCTCCCAGTCCTTTGAAGCCAGTACCGCCGAGGACCCCGCGGGGCATCGCACGGTTCGCTCCCAAGGGGCCGCCTCCATGCGGTTCTGGGTCCGTCAACTGAGGAAGACGCGATCGACCGCCCAGTTGTCGGCCCGGAACCGGACGGGGCGGCTGGCCTTCACCGGCTGGGGGCAAAGGCGCGTCACTTCCGATGCCAGGGAAAAGCAGACTTGGACCCCGCACGTCGGTCGTGGGCGCCGTCGGGAACGGTGATCCAGGCGCGCCTCCTGGTTGTCCGCCGAGGTGAAGGGGCGAGCCTTCCAGGTCGGACGGGTTGTGCGCGGGCGGTACCCATGGCCCGGGAGGGGAGGCTCCCGTTTCTGCGGGCGGTCTTCCTAAGGTCTTCGGGCTCGAAGGGCTTGTGGAACTAGTGGGCGCGTGCGGTGTCGTAGCACTGCCTCCGGGCTCGGACCCTGCAGTGCCTGGGAAGGGAATACCTGTGCCCGGAGCACCGCCGCCGTTTTCAGCTCCCCCGCCCCTTCCGACTGCTCCACCCGGTGTTCCCGAGCCCGGGCCGCCTCCACTGTAGGGAGCCTGGTTGATGCCGTCAGGAAGGCCCAGGGCCAGGGTGGACGGGATCTGGTCGAAAGCGGAGGCGAGGGTGGCATTGGTCTTCGCCAAGGCTTCCTGGGCCGCCTTGTTGTCGGCGGGTGAGGCCGCAGCCTCTCCGAGAAGACCTGGCGTCAGGGCTGCAGGGCCGGACGGTGGCGGGATCTTCGGCGGGTTTCGCAGCGCGGCGGCGCCGCTTGACATGGCCGTGCCGAACTGGACGCTCGCCTTGGCGAGCGTGCCGGCGTTCTCGGTCAGCTGCTTGATCTCGGACGTGCCGGCCTGCTGTGCGTCCCCGTCCCAGACCTGGTTCAGACGTTTGGTGTGCTGGCCGAGGCGCTGTTCGAGGTCCTGGAGGGCGCTTTGCAGATTGGTGTACGCCTGCTGGAGCCCTTCGAGGTCGGCCGGTTTGGCGTTCGCGAAGAAGGTCTTGATGGTCAGGTAGTCGTACTGGGCCGGGTCACCGTGGCCGAGGGAGCCGGACCGGATGCCACGCTCGTACGGATGGAGGGTCAAAGCCGCCGGCCTCCTGTCGGTTCAACGGTCGCTCGATACGGTGTCGCGGCTACCAAGGAGCCACGTTCGTCGGCGTCGGGGTCTGAGAAGCCGCCTTCGCTCCTTCTTCTGCCTTGCCGTAGGTCTTCGCGGAATTCTCGACCTGGCCCGCTATCGCCTTGGCAACCTGCACGTATTGGTCGAGGACGTCGAGCATGTTCGTGTGAGCCGTGTTGACTTTGGACGCTAGTTGTTGCGCTACGTCCCAGTCGCCTACCTCGTGAACTTGGATCTTGAGGGCTTGGACGGCCTGTTCCACGGCCTTGATGTCGTTGCGCATCTCGTCGGCGACTTTGAGGAGCTCGCGGCGGTGCACCTCGTACTTGCCGGCGCCTCGGGAGGAGCGGACGGGGACCGGTGGCTGAGGAACGGGTTGCTGGGTTGGGGGAGTGGCGGGCGCGGCGGCATGAGGAGCGCCGTGAGGGTAGAGGAGTTGGTTGAGATCGTTGGTGGTGGGGTCTTGGGGAGGCATGGGCGGACGTCCTTACCGGTGTGAGGTCAGCCGCCCCACATGGCGGTGTTCTGGCGTTCGGCGCCGAGGTGGATGTCG
>NZ_JBEYYT010000126.1:0-23633 GCF_040645715.1 Spirillospora sp. NPDC046719
GCTGCACGATCAGCCCGTCGCGGGCGGCGACGCGGCGGCGGTCCTCGGCGTCCTCGGCCGGGAAGCGCGCGCCGCGGCGCTCGGGCACGTGCACGCCGTCCTGGCGCGGGACGTCCCGGCGGACCTGGAGGACCGGACGCCGGACGGGACGCGGATCGGGGTCGGTCCCGCGCTGCCCGGCGCCGAGGCGCCGGAGGCGTGGCGGCTGGCCCGGTCGGCGCTGCGGTTCACGACCCTCGGCGACGGCCTGCCGACGGTGGTGCGCCACGACCGGCTCGGCGGGCTCGCCGCGATCGCCGCTCGGCTGCGGCCGGAGGACATCGCCCGGGTCGCGGACGTGGCGGCGCTCGACCAGCTCGCCGCCGAACCGCACGGCGACGACGTCCTGGCGGTGCTGGTCGCGTTCTGCGCGACGGGCTCGACCCGTAAGGCCGCCGCCCGCGTGCACCGCCACCACAGCACGATCGCGGCGCGGCTGTCGCACGCGGAGCGGCGGCTCGGGTTCTCCTTCCAGGCGCCCGGCGGGCGGCTGCGGCTGGACCTGGCGCTGCTGCTGCGCCACCTGAGGGACGAACCCGGCTGAGTCCCGGTTAACAGATCTGTGTCCTGACTTTTCTTGCCATATTGATCACCCGTAGGCAGCCTCTTCTGGTATGGGAGACGCCCGCCTGACCGTCCTCGTCCCGGTTCCCCCGCCCTTACCACCGAGCGACGGGGGGCGCGCGTGAGCTTCTCCGACTACCTCGCCGACCGGTGGCCGACGATCGCGCGGGAGATGGCCGAGCACGCCGAGGTGGTGCTGATCGCCGTCGGCATCGCCGCGGTGGTCGGGATCGGCCTCGGCATCGCCGTGGAGGGCCGGCCGCGGCTGAGCCGGCTCGCGCTCGGCGTCACCGGCACGATGCTGACCGTCCCGTCGCTGGCGCTGTTCGGACTGCTGATCCCGCTGTTCGGGCTCGGCCTGGCGCCGACGATCACGGCGCTCGTGCTGTACGCGGTGTTCCCGATCCTGCGCAACACGATCACCGGCCTGGAGTCGGTGCCGGGCGCGGTCGAGGAGGCCGCCCGCGGCATGGGGATGGGCCGCGCGAGCCGGCTGCTGCGGATCCGGCTGCCGCTGGCCTGGCCGGTCGTGCTCACCGGCGTCCGGGTCGCCACGATCATGACGGTCGCGATCGCCGCGATCGCCGCCGCCGTCGCCGGCCCCGGGCTCGGCGAGCTGATCTTCGGGGGGCTGTCGCGGATCGGCGGCGCGAACGCGCTGAACGACACGCTGGCCGGCACGCTCGGCGTCGCGCTGCTCGCGCTCGCCCTGGACCTGCTGTTCGCCGCGGCGGCGCGGCTGACCACACCGAGGGGCATGCGATGACGGAGATGATCCGGCTCGACGGCGTCACCAAGCGCTACCCGGGGCAGGACGCCCCGGCCGTCGACGGGCTCACGCTGAGCGTCCGGGAGGGCGAGATCGTCGTGCTGCTCGGGCCGTCCGGCTGCGGCAAGACGACGACGCTGCGGCTCGTCAACCGGCTGATCGAGCCCACCGAGGGGCGCATCTTCCTCGACGGCGAGGACGTCACCCGGGTGAACCCCGACGAGCTGCGCCGCCGCATCGGCTACGTCATCCAGCAGGTCGGGCTGTTCCCGCACATGACGATCGCGGGGAACATCGGCCTCATCCCGCGCACCCTCGGCTGGGACAAGAAGCGCGTCCGCGCCCGCGTCGACGAGCTGCTCGACATGGTCGGCCTGGACCCGGGGACGTTCCGGGGCCGCTACCCCAAGGAGCTGTCGGGCGGGCAGCAGCAGCGGGTCGGGGTGGCCCGCGCGCTCGCCGCCGACCCGCCCGCGATGCTGATGGACGAGCCGTTCGGCGCGCTCGACCCGATCACGCGGGAGCGGCTGCAGGACGCGTTCCTGGAGCTGCAGGCGCGGATCGGCAAGACGATCGTGCTGGTCACACACGATCTGACGGAGGCGCTCAAGCTCGGCGACCGGATCGCGATGCTCGGCGAGCACGCCCGGCTCGTCCAGTACGACACGCCCGCGGCGATCCTCGCCGAGCCCGCGGACGCGTTCGTGGCGTCGTTCGTCGGTGCGGGCGCGGCGATGCGGCGGCTCCGGCTGGTCGAGGTCGGGTCGATCGGGCTGGTGCCGGTCGAGGCGGTCGGCGCCGTGTCGACGAGCGTGCGCGCGGACCAGAGCCTGTACGAGGCGCTCGACGCGATGCTGCGGGCCGGCGACGAGGGCGCGGTCGTGCTGGACGAGGACGGGCGTCCCGCGGGCGCCGTTTCCTGGTCGACCATCGTGCGGGAGACTCCGAGCGGCGGCGGGTCACCGCCCGGCGAGCCGCCGTCGGAGGCGTCCGAGGCGTCCGCCGGGCCGCACGCCGGGCCGCACGCCGGGCCGCCGTCCGGGGAGCGGCCGCTGACGGAGGCGCCGGGCCGGGAGAGCGGCCGCCGATGAGCGTCACCGCGATGCTCGACGGGCGTCCCGACGACCCGCGCGGCGGCCGTCCCGCGCGCGACGAGACCGCCGGGGACAGGGGTCCGCGCTCCGCCACCGGGATGATCGCGACGCCCGTCGTCCTCGTCGTGGCGACCGCCGCGCTCTTCGCCTACCTGCACGGACGGCATCTCGACGCGATCGAGAAGCGCTCGATCAACCGGGACGTGATCACCCAGCGGTTCGTCGAGCACATCGAGCTGGTGGCGGCGTCGACGGCCCTCGTCCTCGCGATCGCGATCCCGCTCGGCGTGCTGCTCACCCGGCCGGGGCTGCGGCCCCTGGCGGCGCCGTTCCTCGCGCTGGCGAACGTCGGGCAGGCCGTCCCGTCCATCGGGGTGCTGGTGCTGCTCGCCGTCACGGTCGGCATCGGCTTCCAGAAGGCGGTGATCGCGCTCATCCTCGTGTCCGCGCTGCCCGTGCTCCGCAACACCATGGTGGGGCTGCAGGGCGTCGACCGCTCGCTGATCGACGCCGGGCGCGGCATCGGGCTGTCCCGGACGGCGGTCCTGCTGCGCGTGGAGCTGCCGCTCGCCGTGCCGGTGATCCTCGCCAGCGTCCGGGTCGCGGTGATCCTCAACGTCGGGAGCGCGACGCTCGCCGCGTTCACCAACGCGGGCGGCCTCGGCGACCTCATCAACACCGGCATCGCGCTGAACCGGACCCCGATCCTGCTCACCGGCAGCGTCCTGACCGCCGTGCTGGCGATGGCGGCGGACTGGCTCATCGGCATCGTCGAGCACTACCTGCGCCCGCGCGGCATCTGAATCCCCCTGAGGAGAGTCACCATGCGCCTGCTCCCCATCGTCGCCTCCGTCGCCGCCGTCGGCCTGACCGCCGGGTGCTTCAGCTCGTCCGGCACCGGTGCCAAGGCGGGCAGCCTGGCCAAGGGCAACTCGCTGAAGGGCGCCACCGTCACGGTCGGCGGCAAGGAGTTCACCGAGCAGCTCGTCCTCTGCCAGATCACGGCGCTGGCGCTGCGGTCGGCCGGCGCGACCGTCAAGGAGAAGTGCGGGCTGCAGGGCAGCAACACCACGCGCGCCGCGCTGACGTCCGGCAGCATCGACATGTACTGGGAGTACACCGGAACGGCCTGGATCAACTACCTGAAGAACACCAAGCCGCTCAACAACCCCACCGAGCAGTACCAGGCCGTCGCGCAGCAGGACCTCGGCAAGAACCACGTGAAATGGCTGGCCGCCGCGCCCGCCAACAACACCTACGCCATCGCGGTGAAGACGACGACGATGCAGCGGCTCGGCATCACGGACCTGTCCGGCTACGCCAAGCTGGCGCACACCGACCCGGCCAAGGCGTCCACGTGCGTGGCCAGCGAGTTCGCCGGGCGCAGCGACGGCTGGCCCGGGCTGCAGAAGGCGTACGGGTTCACGTTGCCGAAGTCGTCGGTCGCGACCCTCGCCGAAGGCGCCATCTACGACGCCATCGGCAAGGGGAAGCCGTGCGACTTCGGGGAGGTCGCGACGACCGACGGACGCATCAAGGCGCTCGGCCTCACCTCGATCCCCGACGACAGGAAGTTCTTCCCCGTCTACAACCCCGCGCTGACCGTGCGCGACGCGGTCGACAAGGACCACCCGGCCATCGAGAAGATCATGAACCCGATCGCGGCGGCGCTCACCGACTCCGTCCTGCAGACCCTCAACGGCGAGGTCGACATCAGGGGCAAGGAGCCCACGGACGTCGCGCAGACCTGGCTCCAGTCGAAGGGGTTCATCGGCAAGTAGATCGGCTGGCAAGGGGCACCGGAAGACTCTGCCAAGCGGCGGGCCGCCGGGCTGTCGGAGTTCGCCGTTCCGCTCCGGCGCTCGCCGGGCAGGACACCAGGGTGGCCGAGTCCGCGTGACCGCGGGGAGGGACCAGGGATGAAACCGTTCGCGTCGTCGGCCGACCTGGCGGAGAAGGAGCGGAGCCTGGAGGTGCTGGCGGACGGCGTCTACGCGCTGACCGCCGAAGGCGATCCGAACGTCGGCGCGGTCGAGGCCGAGGACTTCGTCGTGTGCTTCGAGGCGCTCGCCACGCCGGTGGCGGCGCGCGAGTGGCTGTCGATGCTGCGCGAGCACACCGACAAGCCCGTCCGGTACCTGGTGCTGTCGCACTACCACGCGGTGCGGGTGCTGGGCGCGAGCGCGTTCGGCGCCGACGTCATCGTGGCGCACGAGAAGACCCGCGAGCTGGTCGCCGAGCGCGGGCGGCAGGACTGGGAGTCGGAGCTCGGGCGGATGCCGCGGCTGTTCAAGGAGCCGGCGTCGATCCCGGGCCTGACGTGGCCGACGGCGACGTTCAGCGACCGGTTCACGATCCAGCTCGGCGGCGACCGCGGCGAGCTGGTGCTGCGGTACTGCGGGCGCGGGCACACCGAGGGCGACATCGTGGCGTGGCTGCCGAAGCACAAGGTGCTGTTCGCCGGTGACCTCGTCGAGGCGCAGGCGGCGCTCTACACCGGGGACGCCTTCCACCGGGACTGGGCGTCGGGGACGCTGGACCGGGTCGCGGCCCTGGGCGCCGAGGCGCTGGTGGGCGGCCGAGGCGCGGTGGCGGCCGGCCGTGAGGCGGTGGACGCGGCGATCGGGCAGACGCGGCACTTCCTGCAGGTGATGATCCGCGAGGTGACGGTCGTGCAGGGGCGCGGCGGGACGCTGAAGGAGGCGTTCGAGGCGGTCCACGCCGAGCTGGAGCCGGAGTACGGGCGGTGGCCGATATTCGAGCACTGCCTGCCGTTCGACGTGTCCCGGCTGTGGGACGAGCTGTCCGGCGTCGAGCGCCCCGCCATCTGGACCGCCGAGCGCGACCGGGCCGTCTGGGATGAGCTCCAGGGCTGACCCGGCACCGGCCGGGCCGGACGCGCCGGCCGACGCGCCTGCCGGGGAGGACGCGCCGGTCGTCGTGGCCGGGGCCGGGCCGGTGGGCCTGGTCGCCGCGCTGCTGCTGGCGAGGGCCGGCGTGCCCGCGACCGTCCTGGAGGCCGCGGACCGGTGCGAGCCGGCCGGGTCCAAGGCGATCTGCTTCCAGCGCGACGTCCTCGACGTGCTGGACCGCGCCGGCTGCGCCGAGCGGATGATCGCGCGCGGGGTCACCTGGACGACCGGCCGCACCTACTACCGCGGCACCGAGCTGTTCGCGGTCACGTTCCCCGGCACCGGGCGCGGCGACGTCCCGCCCTGGATCAACATCTCGCAGGCCGAGGTCGAACGGTACCTGCGCGACCTGGCGGACGCCGAGCCGCTGGTGGACGTCCGGTACGGGCACCGCGTCACCGGCCTCCACCAGGACGAGGACGGAGTGCGGGTCCGCGCGGAGACCCCGGGCGGCGAGACCGCCGTCGCCGGAACCCACCTGATCGGCGCGGACGGGTCGCACAGCGCGGTCCGCCGGCTGCTCGGCGTCGGGTTCCCCGGCCGCTCGTTCGACGACCGGTTCCTCATCTGCGACGTCCGCGCCGACCTGCCCTTCCCGAACGAGCGCCGGTTCCACTTCGACCCCGCGTGGAACCCCGGCCGGCAGGTCCTCGTGCACCAGTGCCCCGACCGGACGTGGCGGATCGACTGGCAGATGCCCGCCGGTTACGACTTCGAGGCCGAGCGCGCCTCCGGGGCGCTGGACGCCCGCATCCGGGAGATCACCGGCGACGCCCCCTACGAGATCGTGTGGGCGTCGGTGTACCGCTTCCACCAGCGGTGCGCCGAGACGTTCCGCCGCGGCCGGGCGTTCCTGGCGGGGGACGCGGCGCACCTGTACGCGCCGTTCGGGGCGCGCGGGCTGAACTCCGGCGTCCAGGACGCCGAGAACCTCGCCTGGAAGATCGCGTTCGCCCGCCGCGGCCACGGCTCCGAGCTCCTCCTCGCCAGCTACGACACCGAGCGCCGGGCGGCGGCGCGGGAGAACCTCGCGGTCACCACCCGCACGATGGAGTTCCTCGTCCCCCACACCGACGAGGAGAGGGAACGGCGGCGGACCGCTCTGGACGCCGCGCTCACCGACCCCGGCGCGCGCGCCCGCATCGACTCGGGGAAGCTCGCCGAACCGTACTGGTACCTGGACTCGCCGCTGACCACCCCGTCCGGACCCGCCGACGGGTTCCCGCGCGCCGCCGGAGCCGTCCGCCCGCCGGTCCCCGGCGTCCTGGGCCCCGACGGCCCCTGCGCCGTCGGCGGGCGCGCGACCCGGCTGCGGCGGCTGTTCGGCACGGAGTTCGTCGCCCTGGCCGCCGCCGGGGAGCGCTGCGACCGGATCCGCGCGTCGGCGGCCGGCGTCCCCCTCGCGGTCCACGCCCTGGACGCGATCGACGCCTCCGGCGCCGTCCGGGCCGCGCTGCGGGCGGGCCCCGACACCGTCCACCTCGTCCGTCCCGACGGCCACCTCGCCGCCGTCCTCCCGGCCTTCGACCCCGGCGCGTTCACCGCGGCGCTGCTCCGCGCCTGCGGCCGCCCCTGACCGCACCCGCTCCCGCCTGGGGTCGTACGGGAAAGGGGGGCGGGAGTTGCACAGGCGCCGGGTCCATTCGGTAACCTCGGACTCGGGCCGAGAGGCGCTGCAACGGACGCGCGGGCGTCCGCCACGCTCGGCCCGAGACCGGAACACGCAAGGGCGCCTCCCAACGACACGGGAGGTGGCTGGTGGGCATGACCGAAGAGCTGCGCAGGCTTCTGGACGAGCGGATCGTGGTGCTCGACGGGGCGTGGGGCACGATGCTCCAGGGCGCCGGGCTCACCCCCGAGGACTACCGGGGCGACCTCATCGGCGGCGACCACGAGAAGGACGTCACCGGCGACCCCGACCTGCTGAACCTCACCCGTCCCGACGTGATCCTGGACGTCCACCGGCAGTACCTCGAGGCCGGCGCCGACGTCACGACCACGAACACCTTCACCGCGACCAGCATCGGGCAGGCCGACTACGGGCTGGAGGGCCTGGTCCGCGAGATGAACGTGCAGGGCGCCCGGCTCGCCCGGCAGGCGGCCGACGAGTACGGGAACCGGTTCGTCGCCGGGTCCGTCGGCCCGCTCAACGTCACCCTGTCGCTGTCGCCCCGCGTCGAGGACCCGGCCTACCGCGCCGTCACCTTCGACCAGGTCAAGGCCTCCTACGCGGAGCAGATCGCGGGCCTCGCCGAGGGCGGCGTCGACCTGCTGCTGATCGAGACGATCTTCGACACGCTGAACGCGAAGGCCGCCATCGCCGCGGCCCGCGAGGTCGCCCCCGAGCTGCCGCTGTGGATCTCGGTGACGATCGTCGACCTGTCCGGCCGGACGCTGTCCGGGCAGACCGTCGAGGCGTTCTGGCGCTCGATCGAGCACGCCGAGCCGCTGGTCGTCGGCGTGAACTGCTCGCTGGGCGCCGAGGAGATGCGCCCGCACGTCGAGGAGCTCGCGCGCCTCGCCGGCACCTACACCGCCTGCCACCCGAACGCGGGCCTGCCGAACGCCTTCGGCGGCTACGACCAGACGCCGGACGAGATGGGCGTGAAGCTCGGCGACTTCGCCGCGGCGGGCATGGTCAACGCCGTCGGCGGCTGCTGCGGCACCGGCCCCGCGCACATCGCCCGCATCGCCGGCGCGGTGCGCGGCAGCGCCCCGCGCGAGGTCGCCGCGCCCGGCGCCGCGACCCGCTTCAGCGGCCTGGAGCCGTTCGAGATCGGCCGGGACACCGGCTTCGTCATGATCGGCGAGCGCACCAACGTCACCGGCTCCAAGCGGTTCCGCAAGCTCATCGAGGCGGGCGACCACCAGGCCGCCGTGGACGTGGCGCTGGAGCAGGTGCGCGGCGGCGCCAACCTCCTCGACGTCAACATGGACGCCGACCTGCTCGACAGCGAGCGGGAGATGACCACGTTCCTCAACCTGATCGCGACCGAGCCCGAGGTGGCCCGCATCCCGATCATGGTGGACAGCTCGCGGTGGAGCGTGCTGGAGGCCGGGCTGAAGACCGTCCAGGGCAAGGGCGTCGTCAACTCGATCAGCCTCAAGGAGGGCGAGGAGCCCTTCCTGGAGCAGGCCCGCCGCATCCGCGACTTCGGCGCCGGCGTCGTCGTCATGGCGTTCGACGAGCAGGGCCAGGCCGACACCGCCGACCGCAAGGTGGAGATCTGCGGCCGTGCCTACGACCTGCTCACGCAGCGGGCCGGGTTCGCGCCCGAGGACATCATCTTCGACCCGAACGTGCTGGCCGTCGCGACCGGCATCGCCGAGCACAACGGCTACGCCAAGGCGTTCATCGACGCGCTGCCGCGGATCAAGGAGCGCTGCCCCGGCGCCCGCACCAGCGGCGGCATCTCGAACCTGTCGTTCTCGTTCCGCGGCAACGAGGTCGTCCGCGAGGCGATGCACTCGGCGTTCCTGTTCCACGCGGTGAAGGCCGGGCTGGACATGGGCATCGTCAACGCCGGGCAGCTCGCCGTCTACGAGGACATCCCCGCCGACCTGCTCGAACTCGTCGAGGACGTGCTGTTCGACCGGCGCCCGGACGCCACCGACCGGCTCGTGTCGTTCGCCGAGAACGTCAAGGGCGAGGGCACGCGGCGCGAGGTCGACCTGTCCTGGCGGGACGCGCCGGTGGAGCAGCGGCTGTCGCACGCCCTCGTGCACGGGATCGTCGACTTCATCGAGGAGGACACCGAGGAGGCCCGGCAGAAGCTGCCGCGCCCGCTCGACGTCATCGAGGGCCCGCTGATGGACGGCATGAAGGTCGTCGGCGACCTGTTCGGGTCCGGCAAGATGTTCCTGCCGCAGGTGGTCAAGAGCGCCCGCGCGATGAAGCGCTCGGTCGCCTACCTGGAACCGTTCATGGAGGCCGAGAAGGAGAAGGCGCTGGCCGAGGGCCGCGTCCAGAACGACCGCGGCCAGGGCAAGATCGTCCTCGCGACGGTCAAGGGCGACGTGCACGACATCGGCAAGAACATCGTCGGCGTCGTCCTCGGCTGCAACAACTACGACGTCGTCGACCTCGGCGTGATGGTGCCCGCCGCGAAGATCCTCGACACCGCGATCGCGGAGGGCGCCGACGCGGTCGGGCTGTCCGGGCTGATCACCCCGTCGCTGGACGAGATGGTGTCGGTCGCCACCGAGATGCAGCGCCGCGGGATGAACCTGCCGCTGCTGATCGGCGGCGCCACCACGTCCCGCCAGCACACCGCGGTGCGGATCGCGCCCGCCTACGACCAGACGACCGTGCACGTGCTGGACGCCTCCCGCGTCGTCGGCGTCGTCTCGGACCTGCTCGACCCCGAGCGCGCCGACGCCCTCGCGATCTCCAACGCCGAGGAGCAGCAGCGGCTCCGCGAGCAGCACGAGAAGAAGCAGCGCGCGCCGATGCTGACCATCGAGCAGGCCCGCGCGAACCGCGAGACCGTGCCCTTCGACGACCTGCCCGTGCCCGCCTTCACCGGGGTGCGCATCCTCGAGCCCGGTCTGGAGGAGCTGCGCGCGATGATCGACTGGCAGTTCTTCTTCCTCGCCTGGGAGCTGAAGGGCAAGTACCCGGCGATCCTCAACCAGCCGGTCGCGCGGGAGCTGTTCGACGACGGCAACAGCCTGCTCGACAAGATCATCGCGGACGGGCTGCTGCGCGCCCGCGGCGCCTACGCGTTCTGGCCCGCGCACTCCGACGGCGACGACATCGTCCTCGACACCGAGGACGGGACGCGGTTCCCGATGCTGCGGCAGCAGACCGCCAAGCCGGAGGGCCGCCCCAACCGGTGCCTGGCCGACTACATCGCCCCGGCAGGAGACCACCTCGGCGGGTTCGCGGTCACGGTGCTCGGCGCGGAGGAGCTCGCCGCGCAGTTCGAGGCCGACAACGACGACTACCGGTCGATCATGGTGAAGGCGCTCGCGGACCGGCTCGCCGAGGCGTTCGCCGAGTACGCCCACCTCCAGGCGCGGCGCGACTGGTTCGAGCCGGACGCCGACCCGAAGCTGGAGGACCTGCACGCCGAGCGGTTCCGCGGCATCCGCCCCGCCCTCGGCTACCCGGCGAGCCCCGACCACAGCGAGAAGAAGGACCTGTTCGAGCTGCTCGGCGCGGACCGCCTCGGCATCGGGCTGACCGAGTCGTACGCGATGACGCCGGCCGCCAGCGTCAGCGGGCTGATCTTCGCGCACCCGTCCGCGCGGTACTTCACCGTCGGGCGGATCGGCCGCGACCAGACCGAGGACTACGCGGCGCGGCGCGGGCTCGCCCTTCCCGAAATCGAGCGGTGGCTGCGCCCGAATCTCGCCTACGAAACGGAATGAGCTGCGGCGGCGGCCACCGTGCTGTCCTGATCCGGCCAATGTCCCGCGGCGCGGGAGTGCCTTTCGTCCGGTAATCGAAATGACCCGGTAAAGGGCCGCGCATTACCATGGCCCGCGTGTCGGTTGCGCTGGCTGCCCGGGCGGTCCCGAGGAAGTGGAGCACCCCGCGCTGGCTGTGGACGGTGCTGGCGGCGGCCGTCGGGCTCGCGGTGCTGTCCTGGCTGGCGGCGACGGCGGTGCTGGTCGGAAGCCGGTCGGCGGTGTCGTCGGTGAAGGACGGCGGCGTCCCCGCCTACGTCAGCGCCCGCACCGCGCACGCCGCGCTGTCGGACGCCGACCGGGCCGCGTGGCAGAGCTTCCGCTCCGGCGCGGCGCAGCTCATCGGCCCCGGCCAGCGGTTCCGGGACGACCTGACGACGGCCGGCGACAATCTCGCGCACCTCGCCGAACTCGATTTCGGCGGCGCCGCCGGACGCGATCTGCTGCGCGCGGTGAACGCGCAGGTCGTCACCTATCAGGGGCTCGTGGAACAGGCCGACGCCACCTATCGGGAAGGGCTCGAAAAACTCGGGTACGCCTATCTCGGCTACGCCTCCGACCTGCTGCACGGCGACGGCGGGCTGCTCTCCCGGATCGACGAGATCGCGCGGCGGGACCTGCGCGGCATCGACGACCGGCGGGACTCGGCCTGGGCCGGCGGCGGCCTCGCGCTCGGCACCGCCGCGCTCGGCGCGGTCCTGCTCGCCGTCCTCGGCTACGCGCAGGTGTCGATGGCGCGGCGGTTCCGGCGGCTGCTCAACCTGCCGCTGGCCGCCGCGAGCGTCCTGCTGGTCGGGCTGCTCGTCTGGACGTCCCTGACGTTCCTGCACGTCGACCACGCCTTCGCGGACGCGTCCGACCACAGAGTGCCCGCATTCGACCGGACGCTGCAGGCGCAGATCCGCGACGCGGACGCCGGGTCCGGCGCGCTCCGCGCCGGACGCACCGCGCCGCAGGGCGGCGGCCTCGACATCGCCGCGGCGGACAAGGCGCAGCGGCCCCTGGAGGCGAAGCTGTCCGACGCCACCGACACCCGCGGCCTGGACGCCGGCCTGCCGCTGCTGTCGCTGGCCGTGGCGGGGCTCTCCGCCCTCGGCCTGTGGATCCGGCTCCGCGAGTACAGGAGATGACCGTGCGACTGCTGGCAGCGCTCCTCCTGCTCTGCGCGTTCACCACCGTGTCCTGCGGCGGCGCCGGCTCCGGGCAGAGCGTCACGGTGCTCGGCTCGTGGACGGGCGCCGAGGGCGACGCGTTCCGCGAGGTGCTGGCCGGCTTCGAGAAGAGCACCGGCATCCACGTCGACTACACGGGCACCCGCGACGCCCGCGCCATCCTCGCCAGCGAACTGCACGACGGCACGCCGCCCGACACCGCCGTCCTCGCCACGCCCGGCGACCTGCGCACCTACGCCGCCGGCGGGGAGTTGGCGCCGGTCGGCGGCGCGCAGCAGGGCATCGGCGGCGACCTGACCGGCGCGACCGGCCCGGACGGCGTCCGCCGCCCCTACGGCATCGTCGTCAAGGCGGCCGTGAAGGGCCTGATCTGGTACGCCCCGCGGACCCTGCCGGCGGCGACGCGGGCGCGGCTCGCGCAGCCCATCGGGTCCTTCGCCGACCTGGCGAGGATCGCGTCCGGCGCGGCGGCGAAGCCCTGGTGCCTCGGCCTGGAGGACACGTCCAACTCGGGCTGGCCGGGCACCGACTGGATCGAGGACGTCGTGCTGCACGAGTCCGGCGCCGCCGTCTACGACCAGTGGGTGTCCGGGAACCTGGAGTGGACGTCGGACCCGATCCGCAAGGCGTGGCAGACGTTCGGGAGCGTGGTGGCCGGCACCCGCTCCGGCACGGACGCCATCCTGCTCACCGGCTACGGCAAGGCGGGCGCGCCGATGTTCGCGAACCCGCCGGGCTGCCTGTTCGACCACGAGGCGTCGTTCATCACCGCCTTCTACGGGCAGACCTCCGGCCGCCCGCAGGCGGGACGCGACTACGACTTCGTGCCGTTCCCGGGCGGGCGGGCGGTGGAGATCGGCGGCGACCTGCTCGGCATGTTCCGCGCCACGCCGGCCGCCCGCAGGCTCGTCGCGTACCTGACGACGGCGAAGGCCCAGGAGGCGTGGATCAAGCGCCCGGGGAGCGGCGCGTTCTCGCTCAACCGGTCCGTCCCGCCGGGCGACTACCCGGATCCGCTGTCGCGGCGGATCGCGCAGACCCTGGCGAGAGCGGGGACGGTCCGCTTCGACGCCTCGGACTCGATGCCGACCGTGATGGCCGCCGCGTTCGACCACGCCGTCCTGGAGTACGTCACCGACCCCACCGCGCAGCGCCTCGACCGGATCCTGCGCTCGCTGGACCAGGTCCGCTGCACGATTGGCTCCGCCTCCGCGCCGCCCCGCAACTGCTGACCGGCGGGTCGCCGGGACCGCCCGCGAGGACGGCCCCGGCGTCCGGCGCGCCGTCAGGCGCTCGGGCCCGTGATGGACCGCCGGGCTGACGGTGAACGACGCCGTGAAGGAGACGGCGGTGCCGGCCGCGATTCCGCAGCCTCCGCCGTAACCGACGGCGCCCTGCCCGGGTCCGCAGCACCGAACCGCTGTTGGTGTAGGTGGCGTTGAGGGCGGACAGGATGAAGGAGCACGAGGTGCTGTGGACGATGACGAACGGGTTGAACACCGTCAGTTCGCTCCGTCCCGCCGCGGCGTCGTAACTCTTCCCGTCCAGGATGTCGCCGGTCCAGCCACTGGAGATCGAGACGCCCCACGCCACGCCCTTGGCGTCCGTGCAGTTCTCGGCATAGCCGTTCCCGATGCGCCCGAGCCCGGCCGGGCCGGAGGACACGCTCGGCAGCGTTCCGGCGAGGTGCATGGTGGGGCAGGTGATGGCCGTGCCGCCCGCCGTGATGGTCAGGGTCCCGGAGTCGGCGGCGGTTCCGAGCTTGCGCATCGGTGGAGGATCCCTTCGGGGACGGCGATGGTCCCTTCTATGACCCCCGCGGGAGGGGGAACGTGACAGCCGGGTCCGCCTGCACGAGGGCCAGGGCGAGGTGGGCGAAGCGGTCGGCCACCTCGGCGGCGGTGAGCGGGCCGCCCTCGCGGAACCACACCGACACGCCCGTCGCCATCGTGAGGATGCCGCGGACGGCCTCGGCCGGGTAGGGCGTGCCGAACGCGCCGGACGCGGCGCCCTCGTTCACGACGCGGTGGAACATCCGCTCGTGCTTGTCGCGCTTGGCGATGAGCAGGGCGCGCTCGCGCCGCTCGATGCTGTGCATCTCGCCGACGCCGAGCACGGCCTCGCGGCGCAGCTCGGTGTGCACGAGGACGTGCTCGCGGACGAGCCGGCGCAGCCGCACGGCGGGGTCGGGCGGGGCGTCGGCCAGGACGGCCGCGCAGCGGTCGATGAGGTGGTCGATGGTCCGGTGCATGATCGCCACGAGCAGGTCGTGCTTGGAGCCGAAGTAGTGGTAGAGCACCGCCGGGCTCATCCCGGCGCGGTCGGCGATGTCGCGGACGGACGTCCCGTTGAAGCCCTTCTCCGACATCGTCTCGACGGCCGCCGAGATGAGGATCCGGGTGCCGGGCGTGTCGGTCGGCCGGGACAGCGCGTCGCTCGACGTGGGCGTGACGTCGGCGGTGGTGCGGTGGGCCGGCGTGCCGCGCCCGCGGGACGCGCGCCGCGGTCCGGCGCCTGCGTCGTCGTCCACGAAGATCCTCCTCTGGATTCCACCTGTATTCCAACGTACATTCGTTCAATGCCATCCCAGCCGGCAACCGGGAGTGTGACACCGTGACCGCACCCGTCCCCGATCCGCTGGCGGCGCTGACCGCCGCCCACCCGTCCAAGACCGCGATCATCGAGGGGGAGCGGCGGCTGAGCTACGCCGCGTTCAACGCGCTGGTCAACCGGTACGCCAACGTGCTGGTGGGCCTCGGTGTCCGGGCCGGCACCAAGGTGGCCTGGTGCGGGCGCAACAGTACCGAGGTCGTCGCCCTGATCGCCGCGCTGCGCAAGGCCGGCGCGGTCGGCGTCCCGCTGAACTACCGGCTGAGCCCCGAGGAGGCGTCCTACGTCGTCGCGAACGCCGACAGCGCGCTGGTGCTGTTCGACGTGGAGCAGGCGCCGCAGCTGGAGGTCGCGGCGCGCGAGGTCGAGGGCGTCCGCGGCTGGCTGGCGTTCCGGAGCGGCGCCGGCGGGGTGCCGGACTGGGCGTCGGACCTGGACGCCGACGCGGCCGCGAGCCCGGAGACCGAACCGGCCGCCGCGGGCGACGACCCGGCGGCGGGCACCGCGATGTTCTACACGTCCGGGACGACCGGCAAGCCGAAGGGCGTGGTGCGCGGGCAGCCGGACCCGGAGATCGTCATCGGGCTGGTGACGGAGATCGGCTACCGGCCCGACGACGTGTACCTGACGACCGGCCCGCTCTACCACTCCGGCCCGATGAGCTTCATGCTGATCGTCCAGCAGATGGGCGGGACCGTCGTGGTGATGCGCGACTTCGACCCCGAGCGCTGGCTGGAGCTGGTCGAGGAGCACAAGGTGACCGCGACGTTCTCGGCGCCGACCCCGGTCCGGCGCGTGCTGGACCTGCCGGACGAGGTGATCGCGGCCCGCGACCTGTCGTCGCTGCGGCGGTTCATCGCCAACGCGGCGCCCTGGCCGTTCGAGCTGAAGCGCCGCTACGTCGAGAAGATCGGCGACGGGTCGCTGTTCGAGGTGTACGGGTCGACGGAGCTGGGCGTCGACACGATCCTGCGGCCGGAGGACCAGATGCGCAAGCCGGGCAGCTGCGGGCGGCCCGCGCCCGGCATCGAGATCGCGCTGTTCGACGACAAGGGCGAGCGCGTCGAGGAGCCGCAGGTGCCCGGCGACCTGTACGTGCGCAGCAAGGCGACGTTCGACGCCTACTACAAGGCGGACCGCAAGTTCGAGGACGCCCGGCTCGGCGAGTGGCTCACGGTTGGCGACATCGCCTACCGCGACGAGGAGGGCTTCTACTACATCTGCGACCGCCGCACCGACATGATCATCTCGGGCGGGATGAACATCTACCCGGCCGAGATCGAGGCGGTGCTGACCGCGCATCCGGCGATCGCGGACGCGGCCGTGTTCGGGATCCCGTCGCAGGAGTGGGGCGAGTCCGTGCACGCGGCGATCGTGCCGCACCCGGGCGCCGAGGCGTCCGACGCGGACCTGGACGCGTTCTGCCGCGAGCACCTCGCCTCGTACAAGGTGCCGCGCGGCTACGACCGGATCGCCGAGGTGCCGCGCAACCCGTCGGGCAAGGCGCTCAAGCGGCGGCTGCGCGACCCGTACTGGGAGTCGCAGGGGACCAGGATCGGCTGACCCGGGGCGGCTTCCCCGGGAGCCGCCTCCGGTGCCAAGCTGACCTGAGCAAGCGTTAGGGAGGGTGTGTGGACTTCGAGCTGCCCGCGGAGCTGACCCGGCTCCTGGCCGATCTCGACGCGTTCATCGAGCGGGAGATCGCGCCGCTGCAGGCGCAGGACGACAACGAGCGCTTCTTCGACCACCGCCGCGAGTACGCGCGGACCGACTTCGAGAACGGCGGCGTGCCGCGCCCGGAGTGGGAGGAGCTGCTCGGCGAGATGTTCCGGCGGGCCGACGCGGCCGGCTGGCTGCGCTACGGCCTGCCCGGGTCGCTCGGCGGCTCGGACGGCACCAACCTGGACATGGCGGTGATCCGCGAGCACCTCGCCCACAAGGGCCTCGGCCTGCACAACGACCTGCAGAACGAGTCGTCGGTCGTGGGGAACTTCCCGTTCGCCCACATGCTGCTGGAATTCGGGACGGACGAGCAGAAGGAGGAGTTCCTGCGGCCGATGCTCGCCCGCGAGAAGCGCATCGGCTTCGGGCTCACCGAGCCCGGCCACGGCAGCGACGCGACCTGGATGGAGACCACCGCCGTCCGGGACGGCGGCGACTGGGTGATCAACGGCGCCAAGCGCTTCAACTCCGGCATGCACTCGGCCACCCACGACGTGGTGTTCGCCCGCACGTCCGGGAAGCCGGGCGACGCGCGCGGGATCACCGCGTTCTTCGTCCCGACCGACGCGCCGGGGTTCTCCGTCGACTTCCACTGGTGGACGCTCAACATGCCCACCGACCACGCGGAGGTCACGATCCGGGACGTCCGCGTGCCGGACTCGGCGGTGTTCGGCGCCGAGGGGGAGGGGCTGGCGGTCGCGCAGACCTTCGTGCACGAGAACCGGATCCGGCAGGCCGCGTCCGGGGTCGGCGCGGGCCAGTACTGCATCGACCGCAGCGTCGAGTACGCGCGGGAGCGGGTGACGTTCGGGCAGCCGCTCGCCACCCGGCAGGCGATCCAGTGGCCGCTGGTGGAGCTGCAGACCGAGGCGGAGATGCTGCGCGGGCTCGTCCGCAAGACGGCGTGGGAGCTGGACCGGGTCCCGCACGTGCGGATCAGCGACAAGGTCTCGATGTGCAACTACCGCGCCAACCGGTTCGTGTGCGAGGCGGCCGACCGCGCGATGCAGGTGCACGGCGGCCTCGGCTACACCCGGCACACCCCGTTCGAGCACATCTACCGGCACCACCGCCGCTACCGGATCACCGAGGGCGCCGAGGAGGTCCAGATGCGCAAGGTGGCGGGCTACCTGTTCGGCTTCGCCGGCCCGAACAAGGCCGGCCGCGCGGAGAGGAAGGGCTGAGGCCGATGCCGGACGCGCGCGCCGCCGGCCCCGGGCCGCCGGGGATCGACGCCGAGCGGGTGGGGGAGTGGCTGGCGTCCCACGTCGGCGGGCTGACCGCCCCGGTCCGGTTCGCGCTGGTGTCGGGCGGCCGTTCCAACCTCACCTACCGGGTCACCGACGCGGCGGGCGCCGTGTTCGCGCTGCGCCGCCCGCCGACGGGCGGCGTGCTGGAGACGGCGCACGACATGGGGCGGGAGTGGCGGTTCATCTCGGCGATGGCCGGGACCGCCGTCCCCGTCGCGCCGCCGCTGGCGTTCTGCGACGACGCCGCCGTCACCGGGGCGCCGTTCTACGTGATGGGGTTCGTGGACGGGACCGTCCTCGCCGACCGCGCCGCCGCCGAGAAGCTGGCGCCCGAGGCGAGGGCGAGCGCCTGCGAGAACCTCGTGGACGTGCTCGCCGCACTGCACGCCCTCGATCCTCACGAGGTCGGGCTCGGCGACATGGTCCGCCGCACCGGCTTCGCCGAGCGGCAACTGCGGCGCTGGCGGCACCAGGCGCACCAGTCCGGCGCCGCCTACCTCCCGCTGCTCGACGAGGTGCACGACATGCTCGCCGCGCGCGTCCCGAAGCAGGGCACCGGCATCGTGCACGGCGACTACCGTCCGGGGAACCTCGCGTTCGGCCCCGACGGGACGGTCCGCGCGGTGTTCGACTGGGAGCTGGCGACGTCCGGCGACGCCCTCGCCGACCTCGGCTACACCGTCTCGACCTGGCAGGAGCCGGACGATCCGCCAGGCGCCGCGCCGCTCGGGCCGACGACCGTGCCGGGGTTCGCGTCCCGCGCCGACCTGGCCGGGCGGTACGCGCGGCTGTCGGGACGCGACCTGTCGGACCTGCCGTACTGGACGGCTTTCGCGCACTGGCGGTCGGCGTGCATCGGCGCCGGGGTGCAGGCCCGCTACCTCGCCGGTCACATGGCCGACGACGGCTACCTCGCGGAGGCCCGCGAGCGCGCGGCCCTCGGCGTCGAGCTGGCAGAGAAGGCCCGCGCCGCCCTGCGCGCGGACGAGATCTGACGAGCGGCGACGAGTTCTGACGAGCGGGGACGCTGACGAGTGGAGGCGACGAGATGACAGAGGACTACCGCGCCAGGGTGCGCGCGTGGCTGGCCGCGAACGCCCCCGGCCCGGTCGGCGGCCTGCCGCCCGGAGAGCAGCTGAGCGCGGCCAAGCGGTTCCAGGCGGCGCTGTACGAGGCGGGCTTCGCGGGCATCACCTGGCCGAAGGAGGCCGGCGGGCAGGGCCTCGGCACGGCCGAGCAGCAGATCTTCGCCGAGGAGGCCGCCGAGTACGACCTGCCGACCTACCCGTTCATCGTCAACATGGGCATGTGCGGGCCGACGCTGGTCGACATCGGCACCGCCGAGCAGAAGAGCCGCTACCTGCGCCCGCTGCTGAGCGGCGAGGAGATCTGGTGCCAGCTGTTCTCCGAGCCGGGCGCCGGGTCGGACGTGGCGAGCCTGCAGACCAGGGCCGTCCGCGACGACGGCGGCTGGGTGGTGAACGGGCAGAAGGTCTGGACGACGAACGCGCAGTGGGCCGACTTCGGCGCGCTGCTCGCCCGCACCGACCCCGACGTCCCGAAGCACGCGGGCCTCACCATGTTCATCGTGGACATGCGCGCGCCGGGGGTGACCGTCCGGCCGCTGAAGGACATGTCCGGCAAGGCGCCGTTCAACGAGGTCTACCTCGACGACGTGCGGATCCCCGCGGACGCCGTCATCGGCGAGGTCGGGCAGGGCTGGCGGGCGGCGATCACCATGCTCGGGCACGAGCGGGTGGCGATCGGCGGGTCCCGCCCGTCCCGCAACAGCGCGCTGACGTTCGACGCGGTGCTGGCCCTGGCCCGCCGGCAGGGCGCGACCGACGTCCCGGCGCACCGCGAGCGGCTCGCCGGGCTGTACGCGCACGAGCGCGCGCTTGAGCTGTTCAACGCGCGGCTGCGGCAGGAGGCGCAGGCAGGCCGCCCGCCGGGGGCGCGCGGCTCGGTCGGCAAGCTGGCCGGCGCGCTCCAACTGCGCCGCGCCATCGAGGTCGCGGGGGAGCTGGCGGGCGCGGGCGCGGTCGCGTGGGAGCCCGGCGACCGGCACGGCGACGACCTCGCGCTGAGCATCAACTCGGCGCCCGCCACCGGCATCGCGGGCGGCACCAACGAGGTGCAGCGGAACATCATCGGCGAGCGCGTCCTCGGGCTGCCGAAGGAGCCGCAGGTGGACCGGGACGTCCCGTTCCGCGAACTCAAGGTCGGCACGCAGCGGACGGAGGACGCCCGATGAGGCTCGTTCTGGACCCCGAGCAGGAGGAGCTGCGGGCCACCGTCCGCAAGGTGCTGGCCGACCGGGCGCCGAGCGCGAAGGTCCGCGAGGCGATGGACTCCCCGGACGGGTTCGACCGGGCGCTCTGGCGCACCCTCGGCGACCTCGGCGTCCTCGGCCTGGTCGTGCCGGAGTCGTTCGGCGGCGCCGGCGCGGGCCACGTGGAGCGCGCCGTCGTCCTGGAGGAACTCGGCGCCGCACTGACGCCCTCGCCGTTCCTCGCCTCCGCCGTGCTCGCGACGGACGCGCTGCTCGCCCTCGACGACGTTGGCGCCGGCGGCGACCACCTGCCCCGGCTCGCCGCCGGCGAGCTGATCGGGACCGTCGCCGCCGCCGAGGACGGCGCCTGGGACCTCGCGGGCGGCGCGACCACGGCCGCCGAGCGCGACGGACGCTGGGAGCTGACCGGCACCAAGACCCCCGTGCTCGCCGGCGACTCCGCCGACCTGCTCCTGGTCTACGCCCGCGCCCCCGGTGGACCCGGCTGGTTCGCGGTGGAGGGTGGCGCGCCCGGGGTCGCCCGCACGACCCTGACCGGCCTCGACCCGACGCGGCGGCTCGCGCGGATCGACTTCGCCGCCGCCCCCGCCCGCAGGCTGGTCAGCGCCGACCCCGGCGCCGCGCTGGAGACCGTCACCGGCCTCGCCGCCGTCGCCCTGGCCGCCGAGCAGGCCGGCGGGATGCGGCGCGCGATGGAGATGACCGTCGACCACGCCAAGGCGCGGGTGCAGTTCGGCCGCCCGATCGGCTCCTACCAGGCGGTCAAGCACGGCTGCGCCGACATGTACGGCGCGTGGGAGCTCGCCGTGTCCGTCGTGCGGTACGCCGCCTGGACCGCCGACCACGACCTGGCCGAACTGCCCACGGCCGCCGCGCTGGCGCAGACCTACATCGGGCCCGCCTACTTCCGGACGGCGACGGACATGGTCCAGTTCCACGGAGGCATCGGCTACACCTGGGAGCACGACGCGCACCTGTACTACAAGCGCGCCAAGAGCTCCGAGCTGCTGTTCGGCCCCCCGAGCGCGCACCGCGCCCGCCTCGCCGACCAGCTCCAGATCTAGCGGCCCCAGATTCCAGCGCCCCCAGAACTAGCGGCCCTCCAGGACGGCGCGGGCGGCGTTGTGGCCGGGGATGCCGCTCACGCCCCCGCCGCGCCGCGCGCCCGCGCCGCACAGCAGCAGGCGCGGGTGGGCGGTCTCGACGCCCCACCGCTCCGCCGCGCCCTCCGCGTAGGGCCAGGCGAGGTCGCGGTGGAAGATGTGGCCGCCGGGCAGGCCCGCGTCCCGTTCGAGGTCGACCGGCGTCTTCACCTCCAGGCAGGGCGCGCCGTCCGGCGCGCGGAGCAGGCAGTCCTCGATCGGCTCGGCGAGCACGGAGCCGAACGAGGCGAGCGTCGCGCGCAGCGCCTCGTCCCGCGCCCGCGCGGGATCGGCGCGGAACAGACGGGCGGGCATGTGCAGGCCGAACAGGGTCAGCGTGTGCGCCCCGGACCTGCGCAGATCCGGACCCAGGATCGACGGGTCCGTCAGGGAGTGGCAGTACACCTCCGCCGGAGGGACGTCCGGGATCGTCCCGGCCGCCGCCTGCGCGTGGGCGGCGGCGAGCCGGTCGCGCCCCTCGTTGATGTGGAAGGTGCCGCCGAACGCCTCCTCGGGGCGGACCGACGGGTCGCGCAGCCGGGGCAGGCGGGCGAGCACCATGTTCACCTTGAGCTGCGACCCTTCGGGCGGATCCTGCGCTGCTTCGCCGAGGAGCCGGGACAGCACCGAGGGAGGCAGCGCGGCGAGGATCCGGCGCCCGGTGACCGCGTGCTCGGCGCCGTCCGCGTCGCGGAAGGCGACCTCTCCGGACGCCGGGTCGATCGCGAGGACCTCCATCCCGGGCCGCAGCTCCGCGCCCGCCGCCCGCGCCGCGCCGGCGAGCGCCTCCGTCACCGCGCCCATGCCGCCGACCGGCACGTTCCAGTCGCCGGTGCCGTCGCCGATCACGTGGTACAGCAGGCAGCGGTTCGCCAGCAGGGACGGGTCCGCCGGGTCGGCGAAGGTGCCGATCAGCGCGTCGGTCAGCACGATCCCGCGCACCGTGTCGTGGCGGAACAGCGCGTCCACCGACGCGCCGATCGGGCGCTCGAAGAACGTCCGCCACGCCTCGTCGTCGCCGACCGCCGCGCGCAGGGCGGCGCGGTCGGGCAGCGGCTCCAGCAGGGTCGGCGCGACCCGCCGCGCGACGTGCCCGGCCAGGCCGTAGAACCGCCGCCAGGCGGCGAAGTCGCGGCCGTCCCCGGTGACGGACGCGAACGACGCGGCGGTGCGGGCCTCGTCGGCGCCGTCCACCAGCACGCCCGAGTCGCCGGACGGCGTGTAGGAGGCGAACCGGCGCCGCCGCAGCTCGACCGGCAGCCCGAGATCCCGGACGATCTCCGCGGGCAGCAGGCTGACCAGGTACGAGTACCGCGACACCCGCGCGTCGACGCCGGGGAACGGCCGCGCCGACACCGCCAGCCCGCCGAGGTGCGGGAGGCGTTCGAGCACGAGCACGCGCCGGCCCGCGCGCGCGAGGTAGGCGGCGGCGACGAGGCCGTTGTGGCCGCCGCCGGCGACGACGACGTCATAAGCGGGCACCGTGTTCTGAGCGGGCACCGTGTTCTGGGCGGGCACCGTGGTCATCCCTTCAGAAGAGCGTCGGCGGTTCGGCCGGGACGGGCTCGGGGAGCGGTTCCAGCTCGGGGACGAGGGCGCGCACGTCGTCGTGGAAGCGGCGGGCCAGCGGCAGCGCCTCGGCGTTGTCCGGGGTGTGCACGAACACCGTCGGCGAGCGGCCCTCGCGCAGCCAGCCGGCGACCTTCTCCGCCCACGGCCGCCAGCCCTCGACCGTGCGGGACGTGTCGTCGCGGCCGAGGTAGCGGACCACCGGGCGGTCGGTCAGGGCGGGCGCCCGGCGCGGCACGCGCGGCTTCTTCGTCCACGCGTCCCGTTCGGCGTCGCTGGTCGGCGGGCTCCGGAACAGCACGGTCGTGTCGAACGGCACCCATTCCGCCCCGGACCCGGCGAGGACCCGCATGAGGTCGCGGGCGGCCCGGCCGTCCTCGAAGAAGGCCCGGTGCCGGACCTCGGCGGCGTACCGGTACGCGGGCGGCAGGCCGCGCAGGAACGCCGCCAGCGCGCCGAGGTCGTGCGGGCCGAACGCGCCGGGGAGCTGGATCCAGAGGGCGTGGACGCGGGGGCCGAGCGGCTCGATCGCGGCGAGGAACGCCCGCAGGTCCTCGCCGGGGTCCGCGAGCCGGCGCTCGTGCGTGATCGTCTTCGGCAGCTTGAGCAGGAAGCGGAAGTCCGGCTCGGTCTGCCGCGCCCAGGACTCCACCGTCGCCCGTGTCGGCGTCGCGTAGAACGTCGTATTGCCCTCAACGGCGTTGCACCACGACGCGTAGGCGCGCAGACGCTCGGCCGGAGCAAGCGGATGGGGCAGGAACCGGCCCTGCCACGGCGTGTGCGCCCACATCGCGCATCCCACATGAAGCCGCATGGACGCGACGGTAGCGGAGGCGGGGCACGGGCCGATCCGCTCGGTGACGAAACGGGGAACGATCGCCGGTCTCCGGCGGGGGTCGACACCGCCCGACTTCACCGTCCCCTCCTACCTGGGCGGCGTCGGCCGCATCGGCTGACCGCACGGCACCCCGCCGCGACCGCGCGCCGACCGCGCGGCGCGCGGGCAGGCGCGGGGGGGAGCGCGGGAGAGCGGCGGGTAGCGCACGCGGGTGACCAAACCGGGGGAGTGCGCGGAGGGCGCCGGA
>NZ_JBEYYT010000127.1:0-23432 GCF_040645715.1 Spirillospora sp. NPDC046719
TCAGCCCCCCCCCCCCGGGGTGGGGGGGGCGCCGGGGCGCCCGCGCCTCCCCCCCCCCCAACCGCCCCCGCCGCCCCGCCCCCCGCGCGCCGGCCCCCCCCCCCGCCGCGAGCGTCACGCGGTGAACCGGGGCGTTACGGACGGCCGATCGGCAGGTCCTTGCCCGCGACGGCGCCGGCGGCCTTCGCCGTCATCGCCGTCGGGTTCGGGTCGTTCAGCGCCGGGACGGCGTTGCAGTAGGCGTCCGCGCCCTTGGCGCTCTTCGGCAGCGCGCCGGTGTCCAGGTAGGCGGCGACCTTGTCGTCCAGGCACGCGTTGCCGTTCAGCGTGTTGGCGTGGGTCTTGCCGCCGACCTCCAGGACGAGCCGCGAGGACGGGAACACCTTGTGCATGTTGTAGCCGCCCGCGACCGGGGTCGCGGCGTCCTGCGACGACTGGACGAGCAGCATGCCGGGCAGGCTCTTGCTCGCCTTCAGCTTCAGCGCGGGACCGCCCTGGAACGGCCAGAACGCGATGGGCGCGTTGAACCAGACGTTGCTCCAGGTGTTGAAGCGGTAGCCCTCCTTGTAGAGCTTGGCCGCGTCGTTGTGCCACTTGTTCCAGTTCCGCGGCCACCTGGCGTCGGCGGCCTGGACGGCGTTGTAGACGGCGAAGTCGTTGTCCTCGCCGCCGGTGTTCAGCCAGTCGAGCAGCCCGGAGGCGTCCTTCTTGTTCACCCAGTCCGACAGGGCCTGCGCGAACGGGATGTAGTAGCCGGTGTTGTAGCCGGCGGTCAGGACGATGTCGTCCAGCTCGTCCGGGCCGATCTTGCCGCCGATCGGGGACTTCTTCGCGGCGGCGCGGGCGGCGTAGTACTTCGCCTCGACGGCCTTCTCGGTCGTGCCGAGGTGGTAGACCGAGTCCCACTTGCCGGTCCAGGCCCACCAGGACTTCATGTTCTTCTCGAACGCCTTGTCCTGCTCGAGCTGGGCGTCGTACCAGACCGTCTTCGGGTTGACGTTGCCGTCCAGCACCATGTGCTTCACGCGGTTCGGGAACAGCGTGGCGTAGGTGGCGCCGAAGTAGGTGCCGTAGGAGAAGCCGTACCAGCTGATCTTCTGCTGGCCGAGCGCGCCGCGGATGACGTCGACGTCGCGGGCGGCGTCGGTGGTGCGCATGTGCGGCAGCAGCCAGCCGAACTTGCGCTGGCAGTCCTCCGCGTACTTCTTGGCCTTGGCCTTCCAGACGGCCTCGTCCTTCGCCGTCTGCGGGACGTAGTCCGGCCGCACCGGGTCGTACCAGGTCTTGTCGCAGGTCAGCGCGGGCTGGCTGGATCCGACGCCGCGGGGGTCGAAGCCGATGATGTCGTACTTGGCGGCGGTGGCGGCGTGGCCGACGCCGCCCATCCAGCGGGCCAGGGCGGGCGCGTACTCGATGCCGGTGCCGCCGGGGCCGCCCGGGTTGACGAACAGCACGCCCTGGTAGTTCTTGTCGTCGGTGTGCTTGTAGCGCGACACCGCGATGGAGATCTTGCGGCCGTTCGGCTTGGCGTAGTCGAGCGGCACCTGGACCTGGGCGCACTGGGCCTTGTTCATCGGGTCGTTCGGCCCGCTGACCTCGCACTTGCCCCAGTTGATGCCGCTCGCCGCGACCAGGTTCGCCGCGGACGGGCCGGTGGCCGCGTTCGCGGAGACGGCGGCGACGGTGCCGCCGGCCGCCACGGCCGCGGCGGCCGTGACGATGACGATCCTTCTCACTTGACCCCCTAGGGTCGGCGGCTCCGGAGCCCCCGTCGGGCTCGGAGGGGGAGCAGCGCCGATGCATGCGGATGCGTGGATTGCGAGGTGATTGTGGCGGTTCTGGGCGATATGGCGGGAGAGTCGCTGATGACCAGATGCGAAATCGTGACAAGATCCACCAATGTTCGTGATGTCGGTCCGCGAAGGACGCACCGGCGGTCGATCTGCGGGCGATCTGCGGGCGACCGGCATGCGAAGAGGGCCCCGGGGATCGCTCCCCGGGGCCCTCTCGGCCGTTCCGCGGCGGCCGGCCGGGCGGACGCCCGGTCAGCCGGTCACGGGTCTCAGCGGATGACGTCGGCGTTCAGCCGCGCCGCCTTCGTCGCCGTCGTGGACAGCGACTTGGTCTTGGCGGACGTCTGCGCCGGCGGCACCGGGTCGCCGAGCTGCGGGACGTGCGTGACGGACTGGCCCGGACGCTCCCCGGTCAGGAAGTACCGGTCGAAGATGGCGTCCACGGCCGCCGAACCGCGGTGCACGATGCAGTGCGTGCGGTCGCCGTCCTGGATCACCAGCTGCGAGCCCTTGAGCCGGCGGTGCATGTCGAGCGCGCCGGCGAGCGGCGTCGCCGCGTCCTCGCTGCCCTCGAACTGCAGGATGTTGCCCGGCAGCTGGGGGTTGCGCCCGACGTTCACCGGCGTGCCGGCCTTGGCGGGCCAGGTCAGGCACGGCGCGTTGAACCACACGTTGCCCCAGGTGAGGAACGGGTGCTTCTTGTTGATGCGGACGTTGTCGCGCTCCCACTTCGCCCAGCTCGTCGGCCACTGGACGTCGGTGCACTGCACGGCGTTGTAGACGGCGAACTCGTTGTCGTCCGCGCCGCCGGTCGTCTGCGCGCCGAAGGTGCCGACGAACGTCTCGGTGTCACCGGTCTTGTAGGCCGCCAGGCCCACCGCGTAGGCGTTCCACAGGGACTGGCTGCGGCGGTACGCGGCGTTCTGGATGACGTCGGTCAGCTCGTCCGGACCGACGGCGAACTTCTGGCCGCTGCTCGGGTCGGTGAAGTACACCGGCTTGGTCTTGAGCGTGGCGCGCAGCTTGTAGAAGAACGACCGCACGCCCGCCTGGGTGGTGCCCAGGTGGTAGACGGAGTCGTACTTGGCGATCCACCCGAAGTAGTAGTCCATGTTCTTGTCGAACTGGACGTCCTGGTTCAGGTTGGCGTCGTACCACACGTCCGACGGGCCGACGTTGCCGTCCAGCACCATCCGGCCCACGGTCTTCGGGAACATCGTCGCGTAGACGGAGCCGAGGTAGGTGCCGTACGAGGCGCCGTAGTAGTCGAGCTTCTTGTCGCTCAGCGCCTTGCGGATCGACTCCATGTCGCGGACGGAGTCGGTCGTCTTGATGTGGTTCAGCAGGCCGATCTTGTCGGCCTTCTTGCACGCGTCCGTGTACGCCTTGGACTTCTTCAGCCACACGGAGACCGAGGCGCGGTCACCGGTGCCGTAGTCGGGGCGGGGGGCGTTGGTGTAGTTCGGGTCGCAGCTGAGCGAGGGGACGCTCATCCCGACGCCGCGCGGGTCGAACCCGATGACGTTGTAGGCGTCCTTCAGCGCCGCGGAGTTCTGCGCGAACACCCGCGGGCCGAACAGCGCGCCGCCGCCGCCCGGTCCGCCCGGGTTCACCACCATGTCGCCCTTGGCGGCGCCCGTGCCGGTGTGCGGGGTGCGGGTCAGCTGCAGCGTGATCTTCTTGCCGTTCGGCTGCGCGTAGTCCAGCGGCACCTGCAGCTCGCCGCACTGCACGATCTTGGAGACCGGGTACAGCCCGTCGTACAGGTCGTGGACCTGCTGGACGAAGTCCGCCGGGCAGGCGTGCCACTTGACCGCGGCGGGGTCGAACCCCGAGGCCGCGGAGGGGCCCGCGGCCTGTGCGCTCGCGGTGCCGAGCCCGGCCAGCCCGAGCCCGGCCACCGCGGCCACGACGACAGTCCTCTTCACATATCCCCCTAACCTGTCGACTCGGATGAGTCGGACATTTGGGCAAACAAGTGAAGATTGTTGCTCTGCGGACAAGTCCGACAACAGAGCTTGTCGTGACCAGATGCGGAATCGTGACAAGATCCACGGAACTTTGTGATCCACCCGAACGTTCGGGTTCCGGGCATTCCGTGGGGTGTGCGCGCCGCGACCGGCCGGGCCGGGCACACCGCCACCCCCGGCCACCGGCCACAACGCGAAAAAGGGCCCCCGGGCTCATCACCCGAGGACCCTTGGGGTCCGCCCCCGGCCGCCTACGCGGCCGTCACATCACCGCGCCGGCGTCAGCTCACCACGACCTGCGCGCCCGGGCCGGACACCGACCCGTCCTCGCCGATCTCGATGCCCATATCGTCGGCGATGCGCATGGCCTCCTCGATCAGCGTCTCCACGATCTGCGCCTCCGGCACCGTCTTGACCACCTCGCCCTTGACGAAGATCTGGCCCTTGCCGTTGCCGGACGCGACGCCGAGATCGGCCTCCCGCGCCTCGCCGGGCCCGTTCACCACGCAACCCATCACCGCGACGCGCAGCGGCACCGGGAAGTCCTTCAGGCCCGCGGTGACCTGCTCGGCGAGCGTGTAGACGTCCACCTGCGCCCGGCCGCACGACGGGCACGACACGATCTCCAGGCCGCGCTGCCGCAGCCCGAGCGACTCCAGGATCGCCGTGCCGACCTTGACCTCCTCGACCGGAGGCGCCGACAGCGACACCCGGATCGTGTCGCCGATCCCCTCGCTCAGCAGCGCGCCGAACGCCACCGCCGACTTCACCGTGCCCTGGAACGCCGGCCCCGCCTCGGTCACGCCGAGGTGCAGCGGGTACTCGCAGGCGGCGGCGAGCTTGCGGTACGCCTGGATCATCACGACCGGGTCGTTGTGCTTCACCGAGATCTTGATGTCCCGGAAGCCGTGCTCCTCGAACAGCGAGCACTCCCACAGCGCCGACTCCACCAGCGCGTCCGGGGTGGCCTTGCCGTACTTCTCCAGCAGCCGCTTGTCCAGCGAGCCGGCGTTCACCCCGATCCGGATCGGCACGCCCGCGTCCTGCGCGGCGCGCGCGATCTCGCCGACCTTGTCGTCGAACTTCTTGATGTTGCCCGGGTTGACCCGGACCGCCGCGCAGCCCGCGTCGATCGCCGCGAACACGTACTTGGGCTGGAAGTGGATGTCGGCGATGACCGGGATCGGGGACTTCTTGGCGATCGCGGGCAGCGCCTCGGCGTCGTCCTGCGACGGGACCGCCACCCGGACGATCTGGCAGCCGGACGCGGTCAGCTCCGCGATCTGCTGCAGCGTGGCGTTGACGTCGGCGGTGAGGGTCGTGGTCATGGACTGCACCGACACGGGCGCGTCGCCGCCGACCGGCACGTCGCCGACCATGATCTGGCGCGACTTGCGGCGCGTCGCGACCAGGCTCTGCGCCCCCTGTCCGTCGCCCTCGCCGCGGACCGTCGGAATACCCAGTGAAACGCTCATCCCTCTCCTCTGACTCGCTCTGCCCAGCCTAGGCGCCCCGCATGGATGAGATGACGGCGACCGGCATGGAATAGTGTGACCGCTCGGCTACGCCCGGTAAACCTTCTCGCTCATTGCGGCATCTGGAGGGGGTTGACCAGATCCGCGAGGATCAGCAGCACGCCGAGCCCCACCAGCACCAGCACCGCCAGATATGTCAAGGGCATGAGCTTGGTCATATCGACGGTGCCCGGATCCGGACGTCCCCTGACGGCGTTGAAGCGCACCCGCAACCGCTCGTAGGCGACGACCGCGAGGTGCCCGCCGTCCAGCGGCAGCAGAGGGACGACGTTGAGCGCTCCTAAGAAGATGTTCACCGAGACGACCAGCGACAGATACAGAGCGATCTTGTCACGGACGGTGCTGTGCGAGGAGAAGATCTGCCCCGACACCTCCGTCGCGCCGACCACGCTGCCGACCTGCCCGCCCGGCGAGCTCTGCCGCTCGGGGGTGAACAGCTTCGGGATCGCCGCCGGCAGGTCCACCACGATCTGCCCCATGCTCTGCACGGTCCTGCCGATGGCGCGGCCGGCGAACACCGCCGCGTTGACCGGGCCCGTCCGCTCGTAGCCGGAGCCGACCACCCGCGCGGACAGCCCGACGAACGGCTCGCCGCCGACGTCCGCCAACCGCATGCGCAACGTCACCGGCTGCCGGACGCCCGCGCGCTGCACGACGACCGGGACCGTCTCCCCCGGCTTGGCCTTGTCGATGGCGTCGCGCAGCTCGTCCCAGTCCGCCACCGGCGTGCCGTTGAAGGAGAGCACGCGGTCGCCCGCGCGCAGCCCCGCCGCCTTCGCCGGCGACGCCGGGCGGCCGCCGCCGCAGTCGTCCTGCAACCGCGCCGGTACGCAGGTGCTGACCTGGTCGACCGTCGTGGTCACCGTGCCGGGCTGCCGGACGCCGACCGTCATCGCCATCGCCATCAGCAGCACGAACGCGAACACGAAGTTCACCACGACGCCCGCCGCGATGACGATCGCGCGCCGCCCCGCCGGCTGGCGGTAGAAGGCGCGCGGCCGGTCGGCCTCGTCGACCTCCTCCAGCGGCGTATAGCCGATGATCTTGACGAAGCCGCCGAGCGGGATCGCCTTGACGCCGTACTCGGTCTCGCCGCGGGTCCGCGACCACAGCGTCGGGCCGAACCCGACGAAGTACTGCGTGGCCTTCATCCCGAACCGCTTGGCGGTGAGCAGGTGCCCGCCCTCGTGGAGCATCACCGACACCAGCAGCGCGATGACGAACGCCACCGCGCCCAAGGCGAAGGCCATCCGATCCCCCTTCCGGGTCCGGTCCCGCCCGAGGGATCTCCTCCGGCGCCCGGCCGGCCCCGCGGGGCTCAGCCCAGGCCGGTCGCTTCCCTGGTCCGTGCGCGCGCCCAGGCGTCGGCGGCCAGCACATCGTCCAGCGTCAGCTCGCCCGGCGTCCCGGACCCGTGCTCCTCCACTACCCGCGTGATCGTGTCGACTATCCCCAGGAACGGCAGCCGTCCGGCGCGGAACGCCTCCACGCACTCCTCGTTGGCCGCGTTGTAGACGGCGGGGACCGTCCCGCCCAGCTCGCCGGCGCGGCGGGCGAGCGCGACGGCCGGGAACGCCTCGTCGTCGAGCGGGAAGAACTCCCAGGTGTGCGCCTGCGTCCAGTCGACGCCGGGCGCGGCGTCCGGGACGCGGTCCGGCCACTCGATGCCGAGCGCGATCGGCAGCCGCATGTCGGGCGGGCTCGCCTGCGCCAGCGTCGACCCGTCGGTGAACTCCACCATCGAGTGGATCACCGACTGCGGGTGCACCACGACCTCGATCCGGTCCATCGGGACGTCGAACAGCAGGTGCGCCTCGATGACCTCCAGGCCCTTGTTGACCAGGGTCGCGGAGTTGATGGTGATGACCGGGCCCATGTCCCAGGTCGGGTGCTTCATCGCCTGCTCGGGCGTGACGTCGGCCAGCTCGGCGCGGGCCTTGCCGCGGAACGGGCCGCCGCTGGCGGTCACCACCAGCCGCCGCACCTCCTCCGCCCGGCCGCCGCGCAGGCACTGCGCGAGCGCCGAGTGCTCGGAGTCGACCGGGACGATCTGCCCCGGCCGCGCCCGCTCCTTCACCAGCGGCCCGCCGATGATCAGCGACTCCTTGTTGGCGAGCGCGAGCGTGCGGCCCGCGTCGAGCGCGGCCAGGGTGGAGGCCAGGCCGAGCGCGCCCGTCACCCCGTTCAGCACCACGTCGCACGGCCACGCCGCCACCTCGGCGACCGCCTCCGGACCGGCGACGATCTTCGGGATGGCGTAGTCGCCGGAGGCGTAGCCGCGCCGCTTGGCCTCGGCGTAGAACGCCAGCTGGAGCTCCTGCGCGGCGGACGCCTTGGCCACCGCGACGACCTCCGGGCGGAACTCCAGCGCCTGCGCGGCCAGCAGCTCCACCCGCTCGCCGCCGGCCGCGAGGCCCGCGATCCGGAACCGGTCGGGGTTGCGGCGGACGACGTCGAGGGCCTGGGTCCCGATCGAGCCGGTGGAGCCGAGGACGACGAGTTCTCGTGCGGAGGGCGCGGCGGCGCCAGAGGGAGACATCACCGCACCATTGTCGGACATCGGCGCGCGGGCGTCCCGCCGCCCTGCCGGGCGCCGGCGGGCCCGGCGCCGGACTGGCGGGACGCGGTCGGGGGTGCCGGTCAGTCGGCGAGCGGGAGCCGCAGCACGAGACGCGCGCCGAGCGCGCCGTCCGCGGCCCGCAGGGTCCCGCCGTGGACGGCGGCGATCTGCCGGGCGAGCGCCAGTCCGAGGCCGCTGCCGCCCTCGGACCGGCTCCGCGCGGCGTCCAGCCTGGTGAAGCGCTCGAAGACGCGGTCGCGGTCGGCGTGCGGGATGCCCGGCCCGTCGTCGCGCACCTCCACGATCGCGCTGTCGCCCTCCTGCCGCGCCTCCACCTCGACCAGCCCGTCCGCGTGCCGCTCTGCGTTGTCGAGCAGGTGGAGCAGCAGCCGGGTGACCTCGAACCGGTCGGCGTGCACGGTGAGCCCGGGCTCGGCCTTGGCGTGCACCCGGACCGGGGCCGTCCGCCGCGCGGCCTCGGCCTCGACCAGCGCGGCGAGGTCGACCGGCTCGCGGTCCGGCGGTGTCCCCGACTCCAGCCGGGCCAGCGCGAGCAGGTCGTCGACGATGCGGTGCAGCCGCTCGCTGTCGCGCAGCGAGCGGCGCAGCGTGTCCACGAGCTCGGGATCCTCCGGGTCGGCGAGGGCCAGCTCGATCTGCGTCCGCAGGCCGGCCAGGGGCGTGCGCAGCTCGTGCGAGGCGTCCGCGATGAACCTCCGCCGGTGCAGCGTCGCGCGCTCCAGCCGGTCGAGGACGCCGTTGACGCGGCGGGCGAGCCGGGCGGCCCCCGTGCGGCCGTCGGGGACCGCGAGGCGGCGGGCCGGGTCGGCGGCGGTGATCTCGGCCAGTTCCGCGTCGAGCCGCTCCACGGGCCGCAGCGCCCGGCCGGCGACGGCCCACGCGCCCCAGCCCGCGACGGCGACGGCGACCGCGCCCAGGGCGGCCATGACGGCGGCGAGGACGGCGGCGCGGCGGACGTCCGCGAGCAGCACGAGCGCGGCCGCGGCCGCGGTCACCGCGGCGGCGAGCGAGGAGCCGGCGGCCGCCGCCGCCAGCGTCACGCGTGCCCGCTCGGACCGCGGCCGGACGCGCCGCGCATCGATCCGGACAGACATATCTCCTTTGTACGCAATAGCCCACCAAAAGATGGCAAAGCTCTCGCCCCGTGCGCGTGGGCTCCGCCCCGCCGTTAACCCGCGATGATCATGAACGGACGGTCGACACGAGAGCCTTTGCCGCCCTTTTCACCTTCGCTAGCAGGGACAACACCCGATCCCGCCTATAAAGGAGTGACGTGATTCGACTCCCGCCAGGGGGATGGGGACATGGGCCAGACGGGCGAGCCGACGTTCGACCCGGGAACGCTGAGCCCCGCTCAGCGCCTCGGCGACGCCTGCGTCGTCTGCCGCAAGAAGTGGCCCCGGCCGCGCGTCCGCGTCGGCCGCCTGCCGGACTCCACCGGGGTGTTCGCGTGCGACGACTGCGCACCGGCCCCACCGGCACCCCGCACGCCGCGGGGCCCATGGGAGCCGCTCACGAACGCCGGACGGCCGGTCGAGGAACCGGCCCCGGTGCGGACGACGGCCATCGACGCCGTCGTCATGGAGGTCTCTCCAGGGAGAAGGGTGACCCGGGCCTTCGGGGGGACGCCCGGGACCACCCGAGAGGCGCGCCCGACTGGGGGCGGTCGGGCGCGCCGGAGAGACCCTTAACGTCACAGAGAGGCGCGACGCCACATCCAGGGGCGGTCGGGCACGCCGGAGAGACCCTTAACGGGCGCGCGCGTCACGCCTTGGTGGACTCGATCCAGGTCTTGGTCCACTCGGCGTAGTCGGTGCAGTCGGCCTTGTTGGTCTTGCCACCGCAGACGCGGGTGGGCGCGTGCGCGAACATGATCTTGTCGATGTAGTCGCGGTCGCCGACGTGGAAGGCGCCGCAGAAGCCCGCGCGGAGCCGGTCGCCGGAGCACGCCTGCGGGTTGGCGGGGGCGACGCCGGTCCACTCGGCCACCTGCTGCTGGACGTCCGGGGACGCGGTCCACTGCAGCCACTGGTACATGCAGTTCGGGTGCTGGACGCGGGCGCCGATCATCCACGCGTCCATCCAGCCGGTGACGCCCTCGGACGGCTCCGCGGCCTGGACGGGCTTGCCGGCGCGGTCCAGGACGTCGACCTGGTAGGGGCCGGCCTCGCCGAGCACGGCCGCTCCCCCGGCGAACGCGCTGATCGCGTCGGCGGGCTGCTCCCAGTACTTCAGCACGTGCGGGCGCTGCCGGGAGAGGACGCGGCCGGCGGCGGCGAGCTGGCGGGGCGTCAGCGAGTACGGGTCGCCGATCTTGAGCTTGCGGTCGTGGCCCTTGAGGTAGAGCGCGGCCTCGGCGATCGCGAGCGGGCTGTCGCGCACGATCAGCTTCCCGGAGTAGCGGCGGGCCTGCTCGGGGTCGAACAGCGCCGACCAGCTCGCCGGCGGCTGCACGGTGCGGGTGTCGTACATGAGGAGGTTCGCGCCCCAGACGTAGGGGACGCCGTAGTACTTGCCGTCCTGCTTCAGCAGGCCCCGCAGCTTCGGCTGCAGCTTCTTGTAGCCGTCCACGAGGCTGGTGTTGACCGCGGTGACCTGGTGCTCGGCGACGAGGCGGCCGGCGACCTCGGGCGGCGCGGCGACGCCGTCGTAGCGGCGGTCCGTGTTGCGCATGAGGTCGTACATCTCCTGCGGGGTCTTGACCAGCTTCACGCCGACCTTGCAGCCGGTGCGCTCCTGGAACGGGGTGACCCAGTCGACGCGCGGATCGGTGGTGCCGCTCTCCACGGAGCCCGGCATCGCCAGCAGGTCGAGGGAGCCCTCGCCGGGGCCGAGCGTGCTCGCCACCTTCGCGACGCCGACCGGTTCCGGGTTCTCCTCGCTGCACGCGCCGAGGCCCGCGACCGCCAGCACCGCGGTCACCGCCAGCGCCGCCAGCCTCCCGCCGTCCGTCCGCCGGCCGGCCCTCCGCCGCATGTCGCTCCCGATCCCCTCCGCAGAGCCGTCCCCCGTCGCGGACGGACCCATCGGCGCAGCGTAGCGCCTCCGGCACGGCCCGGCGGTGCGCGCCCCGCCCGGGGCGCCGGGCCGGCCGCGGCCCGGCCGCCATTCACGAGGGCGCCGGGGGCCGCCCGCAAGCCATTCGCAGGTTTCCGGTGGCGACTCTTCCGACTCGGGCCGCCGAGCGGCGATATTACAGAAGATCGCTACTCGGGCCGGGACCATTCATAAAGTCATTTCCGGTTCGTATGCGGAAACGCCACGGCCCCGGGAGGGCGGTGGGTGCCGGTGTCCGCGCCACACGGAGGTTGCTGGAGAGGGATGTGGCGCGGGCTGCCCTTCCCGGGGCCGCGGTGCAGCCGGTGGACGTGGCGAGGTTGGGGAACAGCGGATCACCTTGCAGTGCTGCCTGGCCACGCGGTCACCGGCGCCCGGCGCGGCGGCGGCGGTGTGACGCCCTCGAGACGGAGGAGATTCGAGGGACGCCGCGCGCTCTGCCGGGGGTCGCGGAACGGCCTGGGGCCGTCGTCGGAGGGATGCCTGGGTGCGGTGTGCTTGACCACCTCTATCCGTGCGATGAGGCTCTGCGGGGTGTCGGCCTCCAGGAAGTCGCCGAGGTCGCGCTCGCGGGGTGGAAGCGCCCACCAGCGGCGGGTGAACGGCCCGAACCAGATCGTCCAGCCCGGGAACCGCCGGCCGAGCGCGTCGACCTCCGCGGCGTGGTCGTCAGCGGTCATAGCGCGGCACTCCTGCTCGTCCCGTCCCACCGGTCACCGGAACGCCGGATCCCGTTCTGACTCCGGAGCCTGACTTTTAATTTCGCCCCTTTTAATTGATAGTGCGATTGTGTCGCCCGCCACAGACGCCGTCAATGGGTGGAGCCATTATTCGTCCGGAGGGCCCGGACGAAAATCAACGACGGATATCCACGGCCGTGGGAAAGTACCGGACACCCGCCCCGGCCTGCCGGTTCGCGCCGGGCGCCCCGGCGCGGGTCACCGGCCGCAATCCCGCGTTCACCGCCGCGTCACCGCCCGCGGCTAGCGTGGCCGGGACCCGTGTTCCGACATCGAGCACCGCGAGGCGGTCCCGCGTGCCGTCAAGGCTTTTTGCGCCATTTATTGCTATCTGGGCGTTTCGTCGGTATCTCCGCCACGCGCCGTTCGTTCTGGCGCTCGCGGGCGGTGCCGCGCTGCGCTGGACGGCGGTGCGCGCCTACCCGCACGGGCTGTGGTTCACGGGCGACTCGTACTTCTACGTCGGCTACGCGCTGCGGCCCGCGCCGTCGCCCAGCAAGACGCTCGGGTACTCGTTCGTGCTGCGGCTGCTGGAACCGCTGCACGGCCTGACCGCCGTCGTGGTCGTCCAGCACCTCATGGGGCTCGCGATCGCGGTGATGGCGTACGCGGTGCTGTGCCGCGCCGGGCTGCCCTCCTGGGCGTCCGCCCTCGTCACGCTGCCCGTGCTGTACGACGCGTACCAGATCGAGCTCGAACACCTGCTGATGTCCGAGACGCTGTTCATGTTCCTGATCGCGGGCGCGCTGACGCTGCTGCTCTGGCGCGTCCGCGACGGGCGGGCCCCGCCCTGGTGGACGGCCCTGGCCGCCGGCCTGCTGCTCGGCTACGCGGTGCTGGTCCGGTCGGCGGGCGCGCCGGTGGTCCCGGTCGTCCTGCTCTGCCTGCTGCTGTGGCGGCGGGGGTGGCGCGCCGCGCTCGCGTTCGGCGCGGCCGCCGCGGTCCCGCTCGTCGCGTACGCGATGTGGTTCCACGCCGGACGCGGCACCTACGCGCTCACCACGTCCGACGGCATCTACCTGTGGGGGCGGACGGCCGGGTTCGCCGACTGCGCGAAGATGCGCCCGCCGCCGGACGAGGCGGCCCTGTGCCTGCCCCCGGGCGCCGACGAGCGGCGCGAGGCGCCCGGCCACCTGATCTGGCGCGGCGACATCCCGCCGCGCGAGCTGCTGTCGCCCGTGGTGTCGCCGGAGGCGAACAGCAGGCTCCGGGACTTCTCCGTCCGCGCGATCCTGGCGCAGCCGGGCGACTACCTGCGGGCGGTCGGCGAGGGCGTCGGGCGCGCCTTCAGCCCGCGCCGCTACCCCTACCCGAACTCGACGACCGAGCGGCTGTACCACTTCCCCGAGCGGCCGCAGCTGTTCCCCAGCGGGCTCGCCTACGCCGACCGGCACGGCGCGCCGGGCACCGTGCTCGCGGACGCGATGCGGTACGGCCGGACGGGCGCGCCGAGCGAGGTCGTCCGGCCGTACGCGGACCGCATGATCGGCTACCAGAGGCACTGGTTCCTGCCGGGACCGGCCATCGGCGCCGTGTTCGGGCTCGGCGCGGTCGCCGTCCTGGCGGCCCGCGGGCGGCGCCGCGAGGTCCTGATGGTGTGGGGGACGGCGGCCACACTCCTGCTGTTCCCCATCGCCAGCGCCGACTTCGACTACCGCTACGTCGTCCCGACGGTGCCGTTCGCCTGCTCGGCCGTGGGTCTCGGCCTGTCGGCGGTACGCCGCCGCGCGGCCGGCGACGAGGCCGACCGCGCGGACGACGCGGAGACCGCTACCCGTTGGTGGGGAACCCTAGGTTCACGCCGCCGTGACTCGGATCGAGCCAGCGTGCCGTGACGGCCTTGGTGCGCGTGTAGAAGTGCACGCCCTCCATGCCGTGCGCGTGGCTATCGCCGAACAGCGAGTCCTTCCAGCCGCCGAACGAGTAGTACGCCATCGGCACCGGGATCGGGACGTTGATCCCGACCATGCCGACCTCCACCTCGTTCTGGAAGCGGCGCGCCGCCCCGCCGTCGTTGGTGAAGATCGCGGTGCCGTTGCCGTACGGGTTCGCGGAGATCAGCTCCATGGCCTCGTCGTACGAGCCGGCCCGCACGACCGCGAGGACCGGGCCGAAGATCTCGTCCTTGTAGGCGTCCATCTCCGGGGTGACGTGGTCGAGGACGGTCGGGCCCAGCCAGAAGCCGTCCCCGGCGCCGCCGAGCACCGGCGTCCCGCGGCCGTCGATCGCGAGGGTGGCGCCCTGCGCGACCCCGGAGTCCAGGTACGAGGCGACCTTGTCGCGGTGCGCCCTCGTCACCAGCGGGCCCATCTCCGCCTCAGGGTCGTCGCCCGGCCCGACCATGAGCCGGGCGACCCGCTCGCGGATCTTCGCCATCAGCTCGTCGCCGACCGGATCGACGGCCACCACCACGGAGATCGCCATGCAGCGCTCCCCCGCCGAGCCGAAGCCCGCCGACACCGCCGCGTCCGCCGCGAGGTCAAGGTCGGCGTCCGGGAGCACCAGCATGTGGTTCTTCGCGCCGCCGAGCGCCTGCACCCGCTTGCCGTTCGCCGCGGCCGTCTCGTAGATGTACTTCGCGATCGGCGTCGAGCCGACGAAGCTGACCGCCTTCACGTCCGGGTGGCGCAGCAGGCCGTCCACCGCCGCCTTGTCGCCGTGGACGACGTTGAACACCCCGTCGGGCAGGCCCGCCTCGGCCCACAGCTCGGCGATCCGCACCGACGCCGACGGGTCCTTCTCCGACGGCTTGAGCACGAACGTGTTCCCGCACGCGATCGCGACCGGGAACATCCACATCGGGACCATCGCCGGGAAGTTGAACGGGGTGATCCCGGCGACCACGCCGAGCGGCTGGAGGATCGAGTAGGCGTCCACCCTCGTCGACACGTTCTCCGAGAACCCGCCCTTGAGCAGGTGCGGGATGCCGCAGGCGAACTCCACGACCTCCAGTCCGCGCGCGACCTCGCCCGCCGCGTCCGACAGCACCTTGCCGTGCTCGGACGAGATGAGCCGGGCCAGCTCGTCGCGGTGCGCGGCGACCAGCTCGCGGAACCGGAACAGCACGGACGCCCGCTTGGCGAGGGAGGCGTCACGCCAGCCGGGGAACGCGGCCTTCGCGGCGGCGACGGCCGCGTCCACCTCGGCGGCCGAGGCGAAGTCGACGTGCCCGGCGACGCGGCCGGTCGCGGGCTCGTAGACGTCGCCGCGCCGGGCGGCCTCCCCGTCGAACGGCTTGCCGCCGATCCAGTGGGTGATGTGCTTGCGCTGGGACTCTGCGTCGGTCATCAGGCGGTCTTTCCGGTTGCGTTCCGCGCGGCGTCCGCGGTGACGGACTCCAGCGAGGCGATCAGGACGCCCAGGCCCTCCAGGGCCTCGGCGTCGGTCAGGGTGAGGGGCGGTGCCATGCGCACCACGTTGCCGTACAGGCCGCCCTTGCCGACCAGCAGCCCCCGCTCGCGGGCCGCCTCCATCAGCGCGACGGCCAGCGGCGGGCTCGGCTCGCCGGTCTCCGGGTCGGCCAACTCGACCGCGAACATCAGGCCCTTGCCGCGGACGTCCTTGACGACCGGGAACCGCGCCGCCGCCTCCCGCAGCCCGCCGATGATCGTCCGGCCCTGCTTCGCCGCGTTGGCCTGCAGGTCGTGGTCCAGGACGTAGTCGAGGGTCGCGTTCGCCGCCGCCATCGAGACCGGGTTCCCGCCGAACGTGGAGAGCCCGACGGCGTGCAGCGCGTCCATCAGGTCGCCGCGCGCGACGACGCCGCCGACCGCGAACCCGTTGCCGAGGCCCTTGGCGAACGTCATCATGTCCGGCGTCACGCCGTGGTCGTCGATGCCCCAGAAGCCCTGGCCCGTCCGCCCCCACCCGGTCTGCACCTCGTCCGAGATGAACAGGATGCCCGCCTCGTCGAGGACCTCCTTGTAGGCGGCGAACAGCCCGTCCGGCGGCATCGTGAACCCGCCGACGCCCTGGATCGGCTCGGCGATCAGCGCCGCGACGTCCCCGCCGGTCGCGGTCGCGAGGACGTGCCGCAGGTCCTGCACGCACGCGTCGACGTACGCCTCGTCCGACATGCCGGCGAACTGCGGGAGGTGGCGGTCCGCGCCGTGCAGGAAGTGGACGTTCAGCGGCGAGTAGGACAGGTTCGTCCACGCCCGGTTGCCGGTGACGCCCGTCGCGCCGAACGAGCGGCCGTGGTAGCTCTGCCGCATCGCGAGGACCTGGTCGCTGCGCCGCGCGTACGCGGCCAGCAGCAGCGCCGTCTCGTTGGCCTCGGTGCCGGAGTTGGCGAAGAACACCTTCGCGTCCGGGATGCCGGACAGCCGGGCGATCTTCTCGGCCAGCTCGATCTGGCCGCGCAGCAGGTAGGCGGTGGAGGTGTGCACGACGCCGGTGGCGAGCTGCCGCTCCACCGCCTCCCGCACCTCGGGCACGTCGTACCCGATCATGTTGGTGAGGATGCCCGTGAAGAAGTCGAGGTAGCCGTTGCCCTCGGCGTCGGTCACGCGGTTTCCCTTGCCGCCGACGATCTCGATGGGGTCCTGGTAGTTGAGCGCCATCCAGGACGGCATGACCGCCCTGTGGCGCCGGAGCAGGTTCGCGTGTTCCGACATGTGCCAAGTCTCGGTGCGGCGCGGCGGCGGGGCCAGCGGCAGAGTGTCACGACACCGCCCCGCCGGTTGACGGAGTGGAACGCGGCGGCGCCGGACGCCTCCCCAGGGCGCCTACACCCTGTAAACCTCATGGTCACCGGCGTTGACAGGCTGTCGGATATCATCGCGGGCGATGCTGCCCACACTCGACGACGTCCTCCAGCTCGACGCGGTCCGCCGCGGGCAGCCGCGCGTCGTCGCGGGCGCCGACCGCACCGGCAACCTCGTCCGCTGGGTGCACGTCGCCGAGGTCACCGACATCGCGCACCTGCTGCACGGCGGCGAGCTGGTGCTCACCACCGGCATCGCGCTGCCCGACGAGCCGGACCGGCTGCGCGCCTACATCGCCGAGCTCGCCGAGGTCGGCGTCAGCGGCCTGATGATCGAGCTCGGCCGGCGCTACGCCAGCCGGCCGCCCGCCGCGCTGGTCGCCGCCGCCGAGGAGCTCGGCCTCCCGGTCGTCGTGCTGGCGCACGAGCCGGCGTTCGTCGACATCACCGAGTCCGTGCACGCCCGGATCGTCCAGGAGCAGTTCGCCGAGCTGCGCGCCTCCGAGCAGCTGCATGAGATCTTCACCCAGCTGTCGGTGGAGGGCGCCTCCACCGACGAGGTCGTCCGGCAGGTCGCCGCGATCGGCGGGCACCCGGTCGTGCTGGAGAACCTCTCGCACCGGGTCCTGGCCGCCGACGCCGCCGGCCGCGACCCCGCCGAGCTGCTGTCGGCGTGGGAGACCCGCTCGCGCGCCGTCCGGCCCCGCACCCGCACCGGCTACGACGCCGCGTCCGGCTGGCTCGTCACCACGGTCGGCGCCCGCGGCGAGGACTGGGGCCGGCTGATCATCGTGCTCGGCTCGCCGCCGTCGCCGCGCGAGACCGTGCTGATCGAGCGGGCCGCGACCACCCTCGCGCTCGGCCGGCTGCTGGACCGGCACGCCGAGAGCGTCGAGCGGCAGGCGCACGGGACGATCATCGCCCGGATCCTCGCGCACGCCTACTCCGACCCTCAGGAGGCCGCCGCGCGCGCCCGCGCGCTGGGCGTGCCGCTGTCCGGCCGCCGGCTGCTCGGCGCCGTGCTGCGGCACCGCGGCCCCGCCCACGCGGCGCGCGGGTCCGCGCCGCCCGTCGGGGAGCTGTCGGCGCTCGCCGAGACGGTCGCCGCCGCCTGCAAGGACGCCCGCCTCGCCGCCCTGGTCGGCGTGCTGGACGAGGGCGGCCCGCAGGCCCGGGTCGGCGTGCTGGCCTCCCTGCCCGCCCGCGCCGACGCCGAGACCGCGCTCACCGAGGTCGCCACCCGGATCCGCAAGCAGTCCGGCGGCGACACCGTGATGGCCGCCGGGTCCGTGGTGGAGACGATCCGGGACGTCCGCCGCTCGTTCCTGGAGGCCGAGCAGGTCGCCGACGTCGCCGCCCGCGGCTCCGGCGGACGGCTGTTCTACCGGCTGCCCGACCTGCGGCTGCGCGGCCTGCTGCACCTGCTGCGCGACGACGCCCGCGTGCAGACGTTCGTCGAGCGCGAACTCGGCCCGCTGCTGGAGTACGACGCGCAGCGCGGCAGCGACCTGACCCGCATCCTGGAGCTGTACCTGGAGTCGGGGCGCAACAAGGCCGTCGCCGCCCAGCAGGCCCACCTGTCCCGCCCGGCCTTCTACGAGCGGCTCCGCCGCATCGAGCGGGTCCTCGACGCCGACCTCGACGACGTCGAGTCGTGCGTCTCCCTCCACGTCGCGCTGCTCGCCCTCAGCTCCGTCCGCTGGGAACGGTCCTGACCGGCGCGGGGGGCCGGGGATCGGCGGGAGGCGATCGGCGAACGGCGGGCCCCTGCCTTACTCCGCGTTTACGCTTTCCAGCATGACGGACGCGGCGTTGCATGTTCATCGGTACGGAGATCCATCGGGAGAGCCGCTGGTCGCCCTGCACGGCGTCACGGGGCACGGGGCCCGGTGGCGGCGGACGGCCGAGCGGCACCTCGCGGACCGGTACACCCTCGCGCCCGACCTGCGCGGGCACGGCCGCTCCCCGCACCTGCCGCCGTGGGGCGTCGAGCAGCACGTCGAGGACGTCCTCGCGGTCATGGACGCCGAGGGCCTGGAGACGGCCGACCTCGTCGGGCACTCCTACGGCGGCATGATCGCGGTGCATCTGGCGCGGACCGCGCCGGAGCGGGTGCGGCGGCTCGTCCTGCTGGACCCGGCGATCGGGCTCGATCCGGAGGACGCCGCGAGGACCGCGCGCGGGTACATGGCCGAGGTGTCGTTCGCGGACGCCGTCGAGGCGCGCGCGTCGCTGGTGGCGCGCTGGTCCCTGGCCTCCGAGGAGACCGTGAACGACGAGGTCGCCGCGCACCTGGAGCACGGCCCGGACGGCCGCACCCGCTGGCGGTACGAGCGGGCCGCGATCGTGGCGGCGTACTCGGAGATGGCCCGCCCCCACGTCCCGCCGCCCGCCGGCCTGCCGACCCACCTGGTGATCGCGACGCTCGCGGACCTGGTGCGGCCGGAGTTCGTCGTGGACTGCCGCGCCGCCCTCGGCGACGCGCTGACGATCAGCGAGATCGAGTCCGGCCACATGCTCTACATCGACCGCCTGGAGGAGACGGGAGAGCTGCTGCGCACATGGCTGGCACCGTGAGCGCACATCTCCTCCACATCCGGCTGGTTTGATCGCCCTATGGCAGCGAGCATCGACTACCTCGACAGGGTCGCCGGGACGGACGTGGCGCACGCCTACAAGCGCCACATGCTGGAGTCCCTCTCCATCGAGCCCGGCCAGACGGTGCTGGACGTCGGCTGCGGACCGGGCACCGACCTGGCCGCCCTCGCCTCCGCGACCGGGCCGTCCGGCACCGTGATCGGCGTCGACCACGACGCGGCCATGGCGGACGAGGCGCGGCGCCGCACCGCGGACCTGCCGGGCGTCCGGGTGGAGCGGGCCGACGCGCACGCCCTCCCCCTGGACGCCGCCTCCGTGGACCGGGCCCGGATGGACCGGGTGATGATGCACCTGGACGACCCGTCCCGCGCCCTCGGCGAGCTGCGCCGCGTCCTGCGGCCGGGCGGGCTGCTGGCGCTCGCCGAACCCGACTGGGACACGCTCGCGATCGACCACCCCGACCTGGAGACGAGCCTGGCGTTCACCCGGTTCGTCGCCGGGAGCGCCAACCGGAACCGGGCGATGGGGCGGCAGGTCCCGCGGCTGGCGGAGGCGGCCGGGTTCGCGGTCCTGTCGGTGCTGAACGCGGCCCCGGTGTTCCGCGATCCGGCCACGGCCGAACAGGTGTTCGGGCTGCGCCGCACCACCGGCCGCGCCGTCGAGGCTGGCCACCTGGACCGGGACGCCGCCCGCCGCTGGCTGGACCATCTGGACCGCGGTCCGGTCATGGTGACGGCCTCGTTCATCGTCGTCCTCGCCCAGGCGGCCCCCGGCCCCGCCCGCTAGGCCCTTCCGCGCCCTCCGCGCGCCGCCTCCGGTCATCCGGGTGTCACCTGGAGGAGGTACTTCAGTGCGCTGAGGGCACAACCATGTAGTGACACTTCGCAGTTCGACGGGTATGCGCACCTTCGGGGTGGAAGAGGAGCTCCTTCTCGTCGACCCCGCCAGCGGCGTGCCGCAGGCCGCCTCCGGCTCCGTCGTCCAGTACGCCCGCCGCCACGCCGAGGTCCTGTTCAACGGCGGGCGGCGGTCCGAACCGCTGGAATGCGAGCTGCAGCGCGAGCAGCTGGAGATCTGCACCCCGGTCTGCCGCACCCTCGACGAGGTGTCCGCGCACGTCAGATCGGCGCGGCAGGCGGCGGCCCAGGCCGCGGCGGGCGTCGGCATCACGGTCGCCGCCCTCGCCACCTCCCCGGTCGCCGTCCGCCCCTCGCTGTCCCCGACGCACCGCTACCGGCGCATGTCGGACGCCTACGCCGCCACCACCGACGAGCAGCTCACCTGCGGCTGCCACGTCCACGTGGGCGTCGCGACGCCGGACGAGGGCGTCGCCGTCCTCGACCGGATCCGGCCCTGGCTGCCGGCGCTGCTGGCCCTCAGCGCCAACTCCCCGTTCTGGCAGGGCGCCGACACCGGCTACGACAGCTGGCGGTACCAGGTGTGGGGGCGGTGGCCGTCCAGCGGCCCGACGGAGCTGTTCGGCTCCGCCAAGGCCTACCGCGCGACCGTCGAGGCGCTGCTGGACACCGGCGCGCTCGTCGACGAAGGGATGATCTACTACGACGCGCGGCTGTCCCGCCGCTACCCCACCGTGGAGATCCGCGTCCCCGACGTGTGCATGCACGCCGACGACGCCGTGCTGATCGCCGCGCTGGTCCGCGCCATGGTCGACACCGCCGCCGAGTCGTGGCACGCGGGCGAGCCGCCCGACCCCGTCCGCGCCGACCTGATGCGGCTGGCGATGTGGCGGGCCGGGCGGTCCGGGCTGCGCGAGGACCTCGTGCACCCCGCGACCCGCCGGGCCGCGCCCGTCCACGAGGTGGTCCGCGCGCTGCTGGAGCATCTCGGCCCGGCGCTCGACCGCGCGGGCGACCTGACGACCGCCACCCGGCTGCTGCACGGCATCCTGGAGCGCGGCAACGGCGCCCGCGTGCAACGCGCCGTGTACGCCCGCACCCGCGACGTGACCGCCGTCGTCTCCGACGCCGTCCGCCGCACCACCTCCTGACGCGTCAGGGGCGGCCGCGGCCGAGAAGGCGCAGGAGGCCGGGGTCCGTGGCGAACAGGCGGTCCAGCTCCCCGGCGCCGACCCGGTCCGCGAGGATCTGCAGGGCGATGTCCTGCCGGACGTACTCGGCCGCCATCAGCGCGACCGCCGGGTCCGCCGTGTAGATCCCCCACGCCGCGCCCTCGCCGAACCCGCCGACGACGGCCTCCCGCCGGTCGCCGACGACCACCAAGAGCCGGTAGCCGAGATCCTCCAGGACGGCCTCGGGCGCGGAGTACCGGTGCTGGTAGACGGCCCCGTTCCGGTCCCCGCCGAAGGGGTCGGCGTCCTCGCCGAACGAGACCACCGACACCTCGACGTCCCGCCCGGCGGCGTCGACGACCGCCTCCCGCAGCCGCCGCGTCTCCTCCGGCCACACGGACATGAAAAGGTCGCGCCGGGCACCGGCGATCACGTCCTCCGCCCGGTCCAGCATGGCCTCGGCGTCCTTCAGCCCGTGGATCAGGTGGCCCTCGGGGGCCGCCGCCACGGCGGGCAGCGCCGACCGCAGCACGTCCACCGACCCGTCGAACTCCCGCCGCATCCGGTCCAGGAGCGCGTCGGGCGGCAGCGGCAGGTACTCGGTCGCGTCGGACGGTCCCCGCAGCTCGTAGGCGGCGCCCCGCGCCACCAGCTTGCCGAGCGTCTCGTACACCGTGCTGCGCGGGACCCCGGAGCGCTTCGCCACCTCGTACCCGTTGACCGGCCTGCCCGCCCCGACCAGGGCCACGTACGCCTTGGCCTCGTATCCGGACATGCCGAGCCGCTGCAGATGCTCAAGGACGTCCCGCGCGCTCACCGCCGCAATGCTAGTTCTTCGGACGTCCCCCGTCGCCCGGCCGCGCGCGGTGCCAGAATCCGGGCATGGAGCGGCGGCTGGACGACGTGACACTGGAAAGGTCCGCGGTGGTGGCCAACTGCGCCATGAACCGGGAGCGGACGCTCAGGTCGTACGGGCGGGAGCTCGGGATCGACGTCCTCGCGGAGATCGACGACGGCTGGCTCGACCTGTGCTGCGGCGCGGGACGGGCGCTGGCCGAGGCCGCCGCCCGCCGCCCGGACGCGCGGATCACGGGCGTCGACCTGGCCGGCCGTTTCCTGCCCGCGGCGAGCGCCGTGCGGCTGGTCACGGCGTCCGTCGCGGAGTGGGCGCCGGACGCGCCGTACGGCCTGATCACGTGCGTGCACGGCCTGCACTACGTCGGCGACAAGCTGGGCGTCCTGGCACGCGCCGCGTCGTGGCTCAGCGCGGACGGGCTGCTCGTGGCGAACTTCGACACGGCCGGCGTCCGGCTCGCGGACGGGTCCTCCAGCGGGGCTTCGAGCGGAGGTCCGGGCGGAGGCGCGGGCGGGCGGCGGGTCGGGGCGGCGCTGCGCGAGGCGGGGTTCCACTACGACGGGCGGCGCCGCCGGATCTCCCTACGGGGGCGGCGCGAGGTGCGGTTTCCCTTCCGTTACCTGGGCGCCGACGACCAGGCCGGCCCCAACTACACCGGGCAGCCGGCGGTCGACTCGTTCTACGAGCCGCTCGAGTAAGCGGCCGCTGACCCTCGGGTCAGGAGAGGTGGTCGGCCTCCCTTACGATCGGTCGCCATGGCCTCCCCCCTCGACTGGACCCCGCCGTCCGGCGCGCTGATCCGCGCCGCGGACCTGGCGCTCGAACCGTGGCGCGCGTACACCTCGCCCGTCTTCCACGGCATGGAGAACGTGCCCCGGACGGGTCCGGCGCTCTTGGTCGGCAACCACACGGTGTACGGGGTCGTCGACGCGCCGCTGATCTTCTTCGAGATCCACCGGCGGCGCGGGGTGTGGGTGCGGTCGCTGGCCGACCACGCGCACTGGCGGATCCCGGGGTGGCGCAGCGTGATGGACCTGGGCGGCTCGGTGGACGGGACCCGCGCCAACTGCCGTGCCCTGCTGAGCGACGGCCAGATGGTCGTGGTGTTCCCCGGGGGCGCGGGAGGCCACGCGCGACCGCGCCGACCGGTACCGGCTGCAGTGGGAGGGCCGGCTGGGCTTCGCCCGCCTCGCCGTGGAGGCGGGCTGCCCGATCATCCCGTTCGGCTCGGTCGGGGTGGAGGAGATGTTCACCACCGTGCTGGACCCGGGCAGCCCGCTGCTCGCCCCGGCCCGGCTGCTCGGCCGCGCCGTCCTCGGCGAGCGCGGCCTGCGCGACGACGTGCTGATGCCGGTGTCGCGCGGCATCGGCCCGACGCCGATCCCGCGCCCGCAGCGGCTCTACTTCGGCTTCGGCGAGCCGATCGACACCTCGCTGTGGGAGGGCCGCGCGGACGACGACCGGGCGGTCACCGAGGTGCGCGACCTGACCCGCAAGGCCGTCGAGGAGATCATCCACGGCCTGCGCGCCGAGCAGCGCGACGACCCGTCGCGCACGCCGTCGGGCCG
>NZ_JBEYYT010000128.1:0-23349 GCF_040645715.1 Spirillospora sp. NPDC046719
CCGGCCCCGAGGCGGCCGCCGAGCCCGGTTCCGACTCGGGCTCCGGCTCCGGTTCCGACTCGGGCTCGGGCTCCGGCTCGGAGGGCGGCGGCGCGGTGGGCCGGCTCGGCGCACCGGCGCGGGTGGCGCGCGCCCTGGTCCTCGCGGCCGTGTTCACCTGCGCGGCCTGCGGCCTGGTGTACGAGCTGGCGCTCGTCGCGCTCGGCAGCTACCTGGTCGGCGACTCCGTCACCCAGGCGTCGATCGTGCTGTCCGTCATGGTCTTCGCCATGGGCATCGGGTCGCTGCTGGCCAAGCCGCTGCAGAAGCACGCCGCCGCCGCGTTCGCCGTCGTCGAGGGTGCGCTCGCCCTGGTCGGCGGCCTGTCGGTGCTCGCGCTGTACGCCGCGTTCTCCTGGCTCGACATCTACGTCCCGGCGCTGGTGGCGGTGTCGTTCGCGGTGGGCGCGCTGATCGGCGCGGAGATCCCGCTGCTGATGACGCTGCTGCAGCGGATCCGCAAGCAGGACGCGGGCAGCGCCGTCGCCGACCTGTTCGCCGCCGACTACGTGGGCGCGCTGATCGGCGGGCTCGCCTTCCCGTTCGTGCTGCTCCCGACGTTCGGGCACATCAAGGGCGCGCTGCTGGTCGGCGCGGTGAACGCGGTCGCCGGCGTCGCGGTGGTGCTGTGGCTGTTCCGCCGCCGGCTCGGACGCGTCGCGCGGATCGGGATCGGCCTCGGCATGGTGGCGGTGCTCGCCGTCCTCGGCACGACGTACGCGCTCTCCGACCGGATCGAGGTGACCGCGCGGCAGGCGCTGTTCGAGGACCCCATCGCGCTGGCGAAGGACACCCCGTACCAGGAGATCGTGATCACCCGGAAGATCACCCTGGCGGGCACCACCGACCTGCGCCTGTTCCTGAACGGCGACCTGCAGTTCTCCTCGGCGGACGAGTACCGGTACCACGAGTCGCTCGTCCACCCGCTGATGTCCGGCCCGCACGGGAACGTGCTGATCCTCGGCGGCGGCGACGGGCTGGCGATGCGCGAGGTGCTGCGCTACCGCGACGTCCGCAGCGCGACCCTGGTCGAGCTCGACCCGGAGATGCTGCACCTCGCCCGCACGTACGGGCCGCTGGTCGCGCTGAACCACCGCTCGTTCGAGGATCCGCGCGCCCGCGCCGTCAACGCCGACGCGTTCACCTGGCTGCGCGGCCAGACCCGCCGGTACGACGCCGTGATCGTGGACATGCCCGACCCCGACGACGTGCCCACCGCGAAGCTGTACTCCGTCGAGTTCTACGGCCTGGTCAAGCGGGTCCTCGCGCCCGGCGGCCGGATGGTCGTGCAGTCCGGGTCGCCGTACTTCGCGCCGAAGTCGTTCTGGAGCATCGAGAAGTCGATCGCCGCCGCCGGCCTCGCCACCACCCCGTACCACGTGGACGTGCCGAGCTTCGGCGACTGGGGCTTCACCCTCGCCTCGCCGACCGCGACGCCGCCCGCGCTCGCGCTGTCCCCGGACGCTCCGTCGCTGCGCTTCCTCGACGGGTCCGTCCTGCAGGCCGCGTCCGTCTTCCCCAAGGACCGCCGCTCCCGCGACGTCGGCGTCAACACGCTCGTCCACCCACGCCTCGTCCAGTACGAGGGGCAGGAGTGGAAGGACTCCTGACCCCGCGCCCGCGCGGTCAGCGGTCGGTGGAGGTGCGGATGGCCTTGTCGACGGCGTGCTGGAACGACGAGACGAGCGACTGGATCATCAGCGGTTTGAGCTTGCCGGCCAGCTCCATCAGCCGGTCGCGCTCCTCGGGGGAGCGGCCGCTCTCCCGGTAGGAGCGGACGACGGTGTCCTCGAAGACCTGCTGGAGCTCGGCCGCCAGCGCGGTGGTGTGCCGTTCGACGGCCTCGTGCGAGGCGATCAGGGTGTCCAGCGGCATCGGGAGTTCGGCGAGCTCGGCGCTGATGCCGAGCAGGGCGGGCATGACGACCCGGACGGTGTCCGGCGCGATGCTCTCCACGACGCCGAGCGCTTCGAGGCGCTTGAGCGTGTCGTCGTCGAGGTGGCGTCCGGCGCGGCGGTCCAGCTCGTGCCTGCCGACGTCCTCGGGACGCTCCGGCGCCCACGGCGACAGCAGCGCGCGTTGCAGCGCGAGGTCCTCGGCGGGCGCGTCCAGCGGGATCTTCCGCAGGTGCTTCTCGATGGCGGCGAGGGTCAGGCCGAGCGACTGGAGCTCCCGGACGAGTTCGAGCCGCGCGAGGTGGTCGGCGCCGTAGAGGCCCGTCCGGCCGCGCAGCCGGGGCGGTGGCAGCAGGCCGCGCCCGGCGTAGAAGCGCACGGTGCGGACGGTGACCCCCGCGCGCGCGGCCAGCTCGTCCACGGTGAGATCCATACCCGGCTCCTTTGACGTGACAGTGGCAGTGTTACATTAATGCTGTATCAGCACGCACTTACCGAGGGAGACCGCCGGATGGCACGGGAGATCTTCACCGCGGAGCACGAGGCGTTCCGCGACATGGTCCGCGCCTTCATCGAGAAGGAGATCGCGCCGTACCACGAGCAGTGGGAGAAGGACGGCGTCGTCTCCCGCGACGTGTGGCTGGCCGCAGGCCGGCAGGGGCTGCTCGGCATCGACATGCCGGAGGAGTTCGGCGGCGGCGGCAACCCCGACTACCGCTACTACGTGATCCTCAACGAGGAGTTCGCGAAGGCGGGCGTGCACGGCCCCGGGTTCTCGGTGCACAACGACATCAACGGCGGCTACCTGCGTCAGCTGTGCACTCCGGAGCAGCAGGCGCGCTGGTTCCCCGGCTACTGCTCCGGCGAGATCATCACCGGCATCGCGATGACCGAGCCCGCCGCCGGCTCCGACCTGCAGGGCATCAAGAGCACCGCGATCAGGGACGGCGACCACTACGTCCTGAACGGCTCCAAGACGTTCATCTCCAACGGCATCCTGTCCGACCTGGTGATCGTCGTGGCGAAGACCGACCCGTCCGCCGGGGCGAAGGGCGTCAGCCTCCTCGTCGTCGAGCGCGGCATGGAGGGCTTCGAGCGCGGCCGCAACCTCGAGAAGGTCGGCATGCACGCGCAGGACACCGCCGAGCTGTTCTTCGACAACGTCCGCGTCCCCAAGGAGAACCTCCTCGGCGAGGAGGGCATGGGCTTCATCTACCTGATGACGAACCTGGCCCGCGAGCGGCTGTCCATCGGCGCCACCGCGATGGCCGCCGCCGAATCGGCGTTCGAGCAGACGCTGGAGTACTGCAAGACCCGCGAGGCGTTCGGCCGCCCGATCGGCAAGTTCCAGCACAACCGGTTCACGCTCGCCGAGATGAAGACCGAGCTGACCATCAGCCGCTCCTTCACCGACGAGTGCATCGTCAAGGAGGGCAAGGGCGAGCTGAGCGTCGACGAGGCCGCGATGCTCAAGTACTGGAACACCGAGCTGCTGAAGCGGGTCGTGGACCGCTGCCTCCAACTGCACGGCGGCTACGGCTACATGATGGAGTACCCCATCGCGAAGGCCTACCAGGACGTCCGCATCCAGACCATCTTCGGCGGCACGACCGAGATCATGAAGGAGATCATCGGCCGCGGCCTCGGCGTCTAGCCCGATCGGTCCTCACGGTGCAGCCAGGCGAGGCAGTCGGGCGGCGCCAGTTGCGCGGCGCGTGCGTGATAGTAGGCGAGCTCGGCACTGGAGAGCAGGCTGCGTCCCGACCCGGAGGTCCCCTTGCGGAAGAACTTCTCCGGTGCCCCGCCCAGGCCGTCCTCCGGTTGCAGCCGCCCGGCGGCGGAGCGCATCTCGCTGAACGTGGCGGCCTTCACCAGGGCCGGCCAGGCGTGCTCGGGCACGCTGATCCCGAGCCGGGCGGCGAGGTTCCGCATCTCGCCCTCGAGGTCGGCGGACAGGTCCTCGTAGTGCAGGAGCACCACGCCCGGGTCCGCGCGCCGGGCCCAGGCTTCGCTCAGATGGCCGAGCATGTCGGGCAGCAGGTGGCCGCGGTTCGCGTGCAGGTCGGTATCCGTGGCGATCCACTGCAGGAGCCAATTGCGCGGTGACGACGATCCGCGCCGGTTCGCCGATGCGGGCCGCTCGTGATGCTCCGCGGCGTTGACCCGGTGGTGGTAGTACGAGATGGCCGCGTCCAGGAGATGCCTGCCGACGACGACATAGGTGACCCGGTCATCGGCCGGAAGCTCGCTCAGCGGCAAATGGGTCTTGATGAACCTGCGGTGCGTCTGAGCCGCGAGGGCGGCCGCCGTTTCGCGCCGGGCCACCGGCTCGGCGTCGAGCCACGGTGACAGATCGGGCAGGGAGCCCGGGAGGTCCGGGGTCTGGAAGACGAGAAGCGCGCAGATCATCTGCGTCCAGGTCGTGCCGCACTTGACCGGGGTGCTGACGATGATGTCGCCCTCGCGGAGCGGGAAATCCGCCCACGAGGCCGCCCTGAGGGCGTACTCGGACAGGTTCACGACGGTCATGCCGCGCCTGGTGAGCACGGCGGCCGGGCGGGACCGGCCCGGCGCCGCCGCGCGCGTCCTCAGGTAGCCGCGCCGGCCGAGACCGTCGGTCAGCGCGACGACATCCCGCTCGGCGAAGCCGAGGCCGTCCAGAAGGCGGAGCGCGCCGGCCCGGTCATGCCGGGCCAATATGCCGAGCAGAAACGACTCACCGGCTGAAATGTCGTCCAGACCGGCCGCCGAATAGCGGCTCTCGATGTACTCCGCCGAGTCGACGACAGCCCGATACATCGCCGTCATCGTTTTCACGTGCTCGTCGGACATGGGTGGAACGGGAGCAGCCATGGCCCCTTCCCCTGTTACGGCAGAAAGGCCGGGAGGCGCGCGGAGCCGAGGCGGTCCGCCGGTGCCGGGCTCCGGCGCTCCCCGGCCATGCGGAACTCAGCCATCGATCCACTGGTGCTTTTCCGCGCAGCCGAGCACGACCCTGCGGACGTCGACCACCTGCTGCCCGCTCAGCGCCGGGACGCCGCTCAGCAGCAGTTCCGTCAGCTCCTGCACGAATTCGTCCGGCGAGAGCACGTCGCACGTCGGTTCGTCGTCGTCCAGCGTGCCGCCGGCCTGGGCGGACGCGGCCGGCGGGGCCGCCGGGACCGGTGCCGGCGCCTGCCGGGGCGGAGCCGGGACCGGCCTTCCCGCCGCGCCGGGCTCGTCCGGAATGAGATGCGCCGCGAAGGCCTTCCGGCCCCGGTCGCCCGCCATCACCTTGAACTCCAGCCGCGCCCCCGGTGCGAGCTCGCAGGCATCGCTGTCGACCACCGATGTGTGCAGGAAGACGTCCTCGCCGCCGTCGTCCGCCGCGATAAAGCCGTAACCGCGTTCGTGGTCGAACTGCAGTATCCTGCCGGTCGCCATTTCTCCGCCACCTCCATCACTCTCCGCCAACCTGGGAAAATCGTAGGACAGGGCCATGTGAGTGGCAATGACTAATCGACGGGAACGGCCGATGTGCACACCTCGGTGATCTTTTTGACGAGATCGCGGTCGGTGCGAACGGCGTCCCGGGCGATTCGCAGTTTCGGATCGGCGGGCACCAGCCTGTGCTGAAGGGCGAGCCGGGCCCTGCCGCCGCCCGTCACGTTGAGCAGCACGACCGATGCGCGGTCGACCTTCCCGGTCCGCACCGCGTCCCGCAGGCAGGCGAGCGCCACCCCGGCCGCGGGCTCGATATCGATACCCTCCAGCTCTTCGAACATCGCCTGCGCCGCCCGGGTGGCACCGCTGTCAGCGGTCAGGACGTCCCCCCGGCTTTCGACCAGCGCGTCGTAGACCCCGCCGCGGACGGCGTAGGGCGGCGTCGAATTCGTCAGCTCGTCCGCATGCACGCCCTTGGCGACGGCCCGGAAACGGCCCGCGGATGCGTCGTCCAGCGACGGCGACCGCGCCTCCCACGCGTGGTGGATGGGCGTGAACGGACGGTTCTGGCAGAGCATGAGCCGGGGGAGCGCGGTCATCTCGGCGCCCGCTGCGCGCAGCCGCTTGGCCGCCTCGTGGACGGCGATCGCCCCGGTGCCGCTTCCCACGGCCTGGAAGTAGTGCGTCGGCAGGGACCGCATCTCCTCATGCGCGGTCAGCATGACCGTCCCCAGCCCGTCCCGGCGGCCCACGTTCTTCACCCCGCCCTCCGCCTGGAACGGGGCCGTCCGGCACACGGACGCGGCGAGGTCCATGGCGTCCGAGTAATCGCTGTCGCCGATGGCGACCACGGTGACGCACGGGTCGAGGGGCGCGCGGAACCGCAACCGGTGCAGCGCCGTTTCCGGGACGATCAGCAGGCACGGCACCCCTTCCTGCGAGCAGGCCCAGGCGAACGCGGCGGCGGTGTTGCCCGAGGACGGGACGGTCAGGATGCTCTGCCGCTTCGGCATCCTGCCGAGCACGGTGTACGCCTCGAACTCCTTGAACGTCCCGGTGCCCAGCATCGCACCGCGCTCGGGCCAGTAGCCGTTGAAAGCGATCCAGAGGTTCGGGAGCCCCAGGGCGGTCGAGAGCGCCTCGCTGCGGTACACCACGCCCCGGTGAGCGTTGTCCGCCAGCCCGGTGACGGGCAGCCACTCGTGATAGCGGGACAGGCCCTGGCCGTCCTGGGCCGGCTTGAAGCCGCGCTGGCGGTACTCGGTGCGCAGCAGCGCCGGCGCGTGCCCCGCGGGGCACTGCAGGATCAGCCCGTCGTCCTCATGCGTCCGCTCGCAGCCGGAGCAGGCGAGCCTATAGTGGCGTGCCACGGCTGGTGTCAGTACTTGTCGAGGAAATCGATGATGGCACGGTTGGTCTCCTCCGGTCGCTCCAGATAGCCGAGGTGGCCGCATGCCGCTATCTCGGTGAAATCGCAGTCCGGGATGGCCTCGCTCGCCTCGGCGCACAGGTGCGGCGGGCAGATGAGGTCATCGGTGAAGGCGATGACCCGGCAGGGCGCCTTGATCGCGCGCAGCACCGCATGCCGGTCCGCGGTGAAATCGATGTCGGCCTGCCCGCTCGACACCTTCCGCCCGCTTGAGTACATGAAGATGTCCAGCCACCCGGCGGCCGCCGTGTCGTTGTTGAGCGTCGCAGGCGAGAGCATCTGCAGCGCCGCCGCGACGGCCTCGTACTCGCGCGGCAGTTCGACCGACGCGGCGGTCATCGCGCGGTCCGCGGCCGAGAGCGCCCGCCGGGTGGCGTCCGAGCGCCCGCGCATCGCCATCAGCACGCAGCAGGTCACCAGCTCGGGCCTGGTGGCGGCGACCTCCGAGGCGACCATCGCGCCCAGCGACGTCCCGACCAGGGAGCACGGCCCGACGCCGAGCGCCTCGATCAGCCCGGTCACGTCGCCGGCGAGATCGGCGAGCGCGTACTTGCCCGCCGGCACGTCCGACGGCGGGATTCCCCTGTTGTCGAACGTGATGGCCTCGTACCCGGCGCGGTTCAGCGCGGGCACCTGGTGCACCGTCCACGCGCTGCCGCCCCCGCCGGTGCCCATGATCAGGACGACCGGCCTCCCGGCGCCCGAGCGCTCGTAGGCCAGCCGGATCCCGTTGACCGTTGCGAACGGCATCGCCGCCCCCTACCCCGCTCCGGGCGGCGGCGCCCGGAGCGGATCGTCTGGAGAGGGCGCCGGGCCGCCGTCGAAGAGCGCGTCCTCGACGACCGTCCGGTCACGCGGCGTCGACCGCGCCCGCACGGAGCGCCCTCCCCGGTGGTTCACCATTTCCACTCGTGCTGCCCGTAGAGGTGGTCCGCCTTGACCCCGTGCTCGGAGCACCAGGTCATGAACTCCTCGACCTGCTTCAGCTGGTAGGAGTCCTCGTTGTAGCTGGTGGCCATCACATGCCCGACCAGCCAGTCCTCCTCGCCCATGGCGTAGACGTAGGCCTCGGCGGCGCCGAGTTCGGTCAGGATCGCGCTCGCCTGGGCCGCGTTCGAGCCGGAGAGCGTGCGCGAGTCGCTCATCTTCTTCGTCACCGGCGCGGTCAGCAGCGCCCCGTAGAGCCAGGTGAGCGGCGCGCCCGCGCATTCCATGCCGAGGAACGCCATGTCCACCGCGCCGGCCTGCCTGCGCATGTAGCGGTAGAGGCCCGGCTCGATCCCCGAGGAGTCGGCCCCGATGTAGACGGTCTTGCCGGCGAACTTCGCGATGTACGTCGACTTGGCACGGATGTCGAGGTCGGCGTGCTCGCCGAGGAAGGGCGCGGCGATGACCGTCCCGCCGGGGAACGGGACCTCGGAGAAGTCGTCGACCTCGGTCACCGGCAGCCCGAGACGCGAGAGGTAGAGCGCCAGGGAGGGGTCCGCCAGGCTGCCCCGCGACGACCTCGGGACCACCACCGTCCCCACCCTGCCGCGCAGCTGCAGCAGGGTCTCGAGCACGATGTGGTCCTGGTGGCCATGCGTGATCAGCACCAGGTCGATGAAGTCGGGCAGGTCGCGGTAGGTGTACCGGCCGGTCGCCGCGGCGTCCGAGCTGACCCACGGGTCGGTGATGACCGCGCCCTCCGGGGTCTGCAGGACCAGGCAGGCGTGCCCGAAGTACCTGATGCGCCCGCCGTCGCCGATGTGCCGGTCGCCCGCCAGGTCCGGCTTGTCGGTGAGCAGGCGGGGCAGCTGGGCGGCCTGGGCGTCGTCGAGCTCCAGCGCCTCCCGGAGGCGGCTGAGCGTCGTGGGCTCCAGCCGGGCCCGGCACAGCTCCTCCAGTCCCGGATGCCGGAACGGGATCGGGAGTTCGAGGACGTCCGGGCCGGGCAACCGCGGCGTGCTCAGGATGAACGGCCGCTCGACACCGGTGTCCAGCGACAGCTGCACGCACTGCCGGTCCTCGGTGTAGACCGGGCTCTCGTACACCAGCGGCTCCATATAGCGGATGGACGGCTGGTTGTTGGTGTCGTACGCCATCTCGACCAGTCCCGAGAGGGCGGCCGGGAGCTTGGGGTAGAGCGGCGTCATCGCGAATCCGGTCGCGCTCTGCCGGACGAGCTCCTCCCCATCGGAGATCGCCGCCGCGAACTCCAGCATGGCGGCCCGGTCCCGTTTGATGCCGGTGAGCAGATCGCGGACCTCCGCGACCCGCGACGGGTCGATATTGACGAAGAAGCCGCCCCTGAGTTCCGGGTTGCGGCTGGCGTTGATATGCACCTGCGGAGATTGCAGATACGACTCGAGCAGCGGCACCTGCGCATATGCGAGATTCATCGCGGCCTGCACCGGCGCCACGGTGTGCAGCCATGCGTAGAACCGGTCGACCAGGGGTTCGATTATCAGGTCGGGCCGCACGAACACGGGCTCGTCGATCACCTTCGCGCCTCCATCCAGGAAAGCATCTGACCCGAGCGCAACGGAGTCACTGCGCGCCGGCGGTTACCACGGACTTGTCGACGAGCATGAGGCGGCCGGTCCCCTTGAGGGTGGCCAGGTCGAGGTCGGCGACGCAGCGGACCGGGTCGTCGTTGAGGATCAGGAAGCCCTCGATGTGCACCGAGCCGGTGCCGTTGTCGAAGTCGGCGGCGCTGGTGTCCGTCGCGTCGCGGTCCAGCCGGACGCCCAGTTCGGTGCCGCCCCGGGTTTCGGTGAACTTGATCAGGCAGTACCCGAGTTCGCCCACCCGCTCGCGCAGTTCTTCGACGGTGGGTTGTGCCCCGCCCATGACCACGGGCTGTTCGGTGGTGAGGCGCTCGGTCAATTCATCCATGAAAACCCGCTCCTGTTTTCCGGCCACGTTCGGTGGCAGCAATCTACACAGCCGATGTTCAGGCGTCGAGATGAAAGGGAACCCCTTGGACGGCGTTCAACCGGGATCGTCACCTCAGTTGAACAAGCGCGCGTGATCGCCGAAAAGGGCCGCGCCGTGATGCGGTACGCCGAGGGTTTCCGTAATGGATTCAGCCGGGCAGCGGGCCGGTACCGGCCGTCTCGCCCCGGCCGTTGCTCCCCTGGGACGCGAACTGCGTGCGGTAAAGGCTCGCATAGAGCCCTTCCTCCATCAGCAGCTCCTCGTGCGTTCCGCGCTGCCTGATCCGCCCCGCGTCGATGACGACGATCTGGTCCGCGGCGCGGATCGTGGTCAGCCGGTGCGCGATGACCAGTGACGTCCGCCCCGAGAGCGCGGTCTGGAGCGCGCGTTGCACGGCGGCCTCGGACTCGACGTCCAGGTGCGCGGTCGCCTCGTCGAGCACCACGATCGGCGGTGCCTTGAGCAGCAGCCTGGCCAGGGCGATGCGCTGCTTCTCGCCCCCCGACAGCCGGAAGCCGCGGTCGCCGGCGACCGTGTCGAGCCCGTCCGGCAGTGAGGCGATCAGCGGCCAGATCTGCGCCGCCTCGCAGGCCTCCACCAGGTCGCTCTCGCTGGCGTCCGGGCGCGCGTACAGCAGGTTCTGCCGGATCGTGTCGTGGAAGAGGTGCGCGTCCTGCGTCACCATCCCGACGGTGTCCTGGACGGACCGGAGGGTCAGGTCGCGGATGTCGCGGCCGCTGATCCGCACCTCCCCGGAGTCGGGGTCGTAGAACCTCGGCACCATCTGGGTGATGGTGGTCTTCCCGGCCCCCGACGGCCCTACCAGCGCGGTCAGCCGGCCCGCCGGGACGCGGAAGCTCACGTCGGACAGCACCCGCGCCTCGCCGGAGGACTCGTGGACCGGCCGCCGGACCGACTCCAGCGACACGAGCGAGACCGCGTCGGCGGAGGGATAGCTGAACGACACGCGGTCGAACTCGATCTCGGGCGCGCCACCGCCGCCCGTGTCGCGGCGGCCCGTGTCACCCTTGCCCGTGTCACCCCTGCCCGTGTCACCGCCGCGCGCGTCGCCGACCGGCAGCGCGGTGGCGGTGGCACGCTGCGTCACCAGCGGCTTGAGGTCCAGGACCTCGAACAGGCGGTCGAAACTGACCAGCGACGTCAGGATGTTCGCCTGGATACCGGAGAGCTGGTTGATGGGGCCGTAGATCCGGCCGATCAGGGTGATCAGGGCGACCAGCGTCCCGATCTTGAACGAATGGTCGATGACGAGGTAACCGCCGATGCCGAACGTCAGCGCGAGGATCAGCGAGGACGACAGCGACATCGCGATGCCGAGCACCTGGCCCATCACGTTCGCCCGCGCGCTGACGTCGCGGACCCGGCCGGCCTTGTCCGCGAACAGCCTGGCCTCCTCGTCGGGCCGCCCGAACAGCCGGACCAGGATCGAGCCGGCCACGTTGAACCGCTCGTTCATCACCGAGGCGAGTTCCGCGTTGAGCTGCATCTGCTCTCTGGTCAGCCGCTGCAGCCTGCGGCCGACGGCCTTCCCCGGCAGGACGAGAACGGGGACGATGACAATGGCGAAGAGGCTGATCTGCCAGGACAGGTAGAACATCGCCACCAGTACGAAGACCAGCGTCAGCAACGTGTCCACGGTCCGCGACAACAATGTCGTGACCGCCTGCTGCGCCCCGACGACGTCGGAGTTCAGCCTGCTGACGAGTGACCCGGTCTGCGAACGCGTGAAGAAGACCGGGGTCTGTTTCTGCACGTGCTCGAATACCTCGGTGCGCAGATCGTAGACGAGTCCCTGGCCTATTCTGGCGGAGGTCCTGGTCTGGATGTAGACCGCGCAGGCATCGGCGATCGCGAGCCCCGCCAGGAGCGCCGTCAGTTCAATGACGACCGACAGGTGGCGCGGGACTATTCCGGAATCGATGATGACGCCGAAAAGCAGCGGATTGGCCGTCGTCACGCCCGCGTCGATGACGGTGAGGGTGATCAGCAGAACGAGCGACCAGCGGTATTTCTTGATATATGGAATTACTCGCCGCACGGTTCCCGGCCTGATCCGCCGGCGGCCGGGTGAATCGCGCTCCGTCGCCGCCGTCCCGAATTCGTGGGCGGGTGCTCGGGTGGCTGGCATCCGGTTCCTCCTGAGGACGGCATCGCCGATTGTCCGCTGCGAGTCTTTCTAGAATAGTTCGGCGAAGAGGCGGGGCCGGTGGCGTTCAACTGGCGCGCCGGTTCAGTTGAACGGAAATGTTGTGCTCAGTCTATGCCTGGTTATGATCGGCGTTAATGCTGTTGGTGAATATCTCTTAAGCGGGCGGATCTGGAACCGTTGCCGGACGGGTGCCGCCAGAGGTCCGCGACCCGTACTCGCCCGACATGAGCGCTCGGTCCCGCGCGACCGGCTTCGGCTCGCCGCGGCGTGCCTAGGAGGGGATGTTGCTCGTGGTAGCCGAGGATCCGGGCAGCGGGGATGATGGGACACGCTCCGACGGCCGGCCGCGTCGCCGGACCGCCGGACCGCCGGTGCTGGAGCTGCCGGGCGGCCGGTCCTCGGCCGCCCCGCCCGTAACGGCCCTGGCCCGCTTCGCCGTCCCTGCCGAGGTGACGGACGGCCTGCGGGCCGCCGCCCGCGCCGCGGGGACGGACATGTCCCGCATGTCGCTGGCTGCGTTCCTGGTCCTGCTCGCGCGCTACACCGGCCGGGACGCCTTCCTGGTCGGTGCCGCGCTCGCGGAGCGGGACGGACCGGAGGCCGCGGGCGACCGCGGCCCGGCCGGGAGCACTCGGGTGCTGCGGGCCGATCTGTCCGGCGACCCGCTGGTCTCCGAGCTGCCGGACCGGATCGTCGCGGCCGGTGAGCAGGACTCCGAGGAGGGGCGGTCGCAGCCGCCGCTCGTCCAGGTCGGATTCAGGTACGCGGTCCCGGACGGCGGGGCCGGCGCGGTCGCGCCGCAGCAGCCGGGCCTGGAGTTGCGGCTGGCCGAAGAGCCCGCCGGTGGACTGGCCGGGACGCTCGCGTACTCCACGGCCGTCTGCGACGCGGCGACCGCGGGCCGGCTGGCGGAACACCTGGGCGTGCTCCTGGCGGCGGTGGCGGCGGACCCGGACCGGCGGGCCGCCGACCTGCCCCTGCTCCTGGAGGACGAGCGGGAGCAGCTGCTCGTCACCTGGAACGACACCGCCGTGCCGGTGCCCGCGTGCGGGGCGGACGAGCTGATCGCCGCCCAGGTCCTGGAGTGCCCGGACGCGGTCGCCGTCGCGGCGGACGGCGTCTCGCTGACGTACGCCGGGATGGAGGCCCGGGCCTCCCGGCTGGCTCGCCACCTGCGGGGCGCGGGTGTGGGCGCCGAGACGGTGGTCGGGCTGTGCTTGGGCCGCACCACGGACCTGCTGGTGTCGGTGCTGGCGGTATGGAAGGCCGGCGCGGCGTACGTGCCGCTCGAACCGGGCCATCCGGCCGCGCGCCTGGCGTTCGTCCTCGCCGACAGCGGGGCCCGCGTGGTGATCGGGTCGGAGGCGACGGCCGGACGCCTGCCCGCCGGCCGCGCGCGGGTGATCAAGGTGGACGCACCGGAGGTCCGGGAGGTGCTCTCGGCGGGGCCGGCGCTCCGGCGTCCGGCGGCCGCCGCGGCCGACAGGCTCGCATACGTGATCTACACGTCCGGGTCGACGGGCGAGCCCAAGGGCGTGGCGGTCACCCACCGGGCGCTGGTCAACTACCTGGCCTATTCGCGGGACGCCTATCCGGGGCTGCGCACGGGGTCGGTGGCGCACTCGCCGATCTCGTTCGATCTGACGGTGACCGCGCTGTTCGGGCCGCTCGTGTCCGGTGGCTGCGTCTTCCTCGCCGGGCTGGACGAGGCGTGGCAGGCGGGCGGGAAGGCGCCCGCCGGGTTCCTGAAGATCACCCCGAGCCATCTGCCGCTCCTCGACGCGATGGGCGAGCGGGGCCACCGCGGCGACCTGGTCGTGGGCGGCGAGCAGCTGACCGCCGAGTCGCTCGCGGGCTGGCGGGACCGGAACCCGGGCGTCGCGGTCACCAACGAGTACGGCCCGACCGAGACGACGGTCGGGTGCGTCGGCCACCGGACGGCTCCCGGCGAGCCGCTGGCGCCGGGAGCGCAGCCGGTCGGGCGCCCGGTCTGGAACACCCGGGTGTACGTGCTGGACGAGCGGCTGGATCCGGTGCCCGCCGGGGTGCGGGGCGAGATCTTCGTCGGCGGGGCGGGGGTCGCCCGGGGGTACCACGGGCGCCCGGCGCTCACCGCGGAGAGGTTCGTCGCGGACCCGTTCGCGGCCGACGGGTCGCGCCTCTACCGGACCGGTGACCTGGGGCGGTGGGGCGCGGACGGCATCCTCGAATTCCACGGCCGGGCCGACGACCAGGTGAAGGTCAGGGGATTCCGGATCGAGCCGGCCGAGGTCGAGTCGGTGCTGGCCGGGCATCCGCGGGTGGGAGCGGCGGCGGTGGCCGCCGTCGGCCACGGCGCGGGAACCCGGCTGGCCGCCTGGCTGGTCCCGGCCGACGCCGCCGCCGGTGCCCCGGCGGTGGGCGAGCTGCGCGCGTACCTGGCCGAGCGGGTGCCGGAGTTCATGGTGCCGTCGGTGTTCACCGAGGTGGCGGCGCTGCCGCTGTCGCCGAACGGGAAGCTGGACCGGTCGGCCCTGCCGGCACCGGACATGTCACGGCCCGACCTCGGTGCCTTCACCGCTCCCGCCACCCCCACACAGGAACGGCTGGCGCGGATCTGGGCACTCGTGCTGGGGGTGGAGCGGGTCGGCGCCGACGACGACTTCTTCGCGCTGGGCGGCCATTCGCTGCTGGCGACGCAGGTCGTCTCACGGGTGCGGGAGGAGTTCGGGGCGGAAGTGCCGATGGCGGCGCTCTTCGACCACCCGACCGTGGCCGGGCTGGCGGAGGTCGTCGAGAACGCCGATGGCGTCGCCGTCCCCCCGGTGGTCCCCGTCCCGCGGGACGGGCGGCTGCCGCTGTCGTTCGCGCAGCAGCGGCTGTGGTTCGTCAGCCAGCTCGAACCGGAATCGGCCGAGTACACCGTGTCCGCCCCGTCGCGCCTGGCCGGGCCCTTGGACGTGGCGGCGCTCGGTGCGGCATTGACCGCCGTCGTCCACCGGCATGAGGTGCTGCGGACCCGGCTGGTGGCGGGCGACGACGGGGTGCCGTTCCAGGTGATCGACCCGCCGTCGCCGTTCCGGCTGCCCGTCGCCGACGTGTCCGACGCGCCGGACCCGCTCGCGGCGGCCGCCGCCCTGGTCGCCGCGGACGCCGCCGCGCCGTTCGACCTGGCCGCCGGGCCGGTCATCCGCGCCTGCCTGGCCAGGCTGGCTCCCCGCGATCACGTGCTGGTCCTGTCGGTGCACCACGTCGCCTCCGACGAGTGGTCGGAGGAGATCCTGCGCCGCGAGCTGGTCGCGCTGTACCAGGCGGTCCGCAGCGGCGAGGCGGATCCCTTGCCGCCTTTGCCGGTGCAGTACGCGGACTACGTGTCGTGGCAGCGCCACTGGCTGACCGGTGACGTGCTGGAATCCCAGCTGGCCTACTGGCGCGAGCAGCTGGCCGGAGTGCCGGTGCTGGACCTGCCGACCGACCGGCCCCGCCCGCTGGTCCGGCCGACCGCCGGGGCCGCGGTGGAGTTCACCGTCCCGCCCGAGGTCACCGACGGCCTGCGCGCCGTCGCCCGCCAGGGCGGCGCGACGATGTTCATGACGCTCCTGGCGGCGTTCATGGCCCTGCTGGGCCGCTACGCCGGCCGGGACGACTTCGCGGTGGGCACCCCCGTCGCCAACCGCGACCGCGCCGAGACCGAGAACCTCATCGGATGCTTCATCAACTCCCTGGTGATGCGGGCGGACCTGTCGGGCGACCCGACGTTCGGCGAGTTCCTGGCCCGGGTGCGGCAGGTGGCGCTGGCGGCGTACGCGAACCAGGATCTGCCGTTCGAGCAGCTGGTGGACGACCTGGTCACCGAACGGGACCAGTCCCGCACCCCCCTCTTCCAGGTCCTGTTCAACTACAACATCCCCACCGCGGAGGAGCAGAGCAGCGGCGACATCGCGTGGACGCGGGCGGATCTCGGCGGCGACGTGGTGGCGCGGACGGACGTGCGGTTGGTGCTCGTCGAGCGGGATGGCGCATTGGCGGGCGCGGTGGAATACAGCACGGGGCTGTTCGACCGCGATTCCGTGACGCGGTTGGTGGGCCATTTCGCGGTGCTGCTGAACGGAATCGCCAGAGGCGATGGGGACCTGCGTTTGTCCGCCCTGCCGATGGTCTCCGGGGCAGAGCGAGAGGAACTGCTGAGCTGGGGTGTGGGCGTGGACGCCGATGCCCAGGCCGGTGATGACGGCGGTGTCGTGGCCTTGGTTCTGGGTCAGGCGGGGGTGCGGGCGGATGCGGTGGCGGTGGTGGTCGGGGATGTGAGTGTGACTTATGGGTGGTTGGTGGGGCGTGCGGAGCGGTTGGCGGGTTATCTGCGGGGTTTGGGGGTTGGTGCGGGGTCGGTGGTGGGTTTGTGTGTGCCGCGTGATGTGGAGATGGTGGCGGCGGTGCTGGGGGTGTGGTTGGCGGGTGCGGCGTATGTGCCGTTGGACCCGGGGTATCCGGCGGACCGGCTCGGTTTCATGCTCGCTGACAGTGGTGCCGGTGTTGTGGTGGGCGTTGGGTCGGTGGTGGGGGATGTCCCGGTGGGACGGGGCGTCCGGGTAGTAGAGCTGGACGACCCGATGACGGCGGCGTTGATAGCCGGATCCCCGGTGACCCGTGATGGTGCGGCTGCTAAGGGCCTGGCGTATGTGATGTACACGTCGGGGTCGACCGGTCGGCCGAAGGGTGTGCTGGTCGGGCACGGTGGTGTCGCGAACTTGGTGGCGGGTCAGGGTCCGGTGTTCGGGGTCACCTCGGGTGTGGCTGTGGCGGGGTTCGCCTCGTTCAGCTTCGACGCGGCGGTGTCGGAGGTGTGGGTGACGCTCGGCCACGGCGGGCGGCTGGTGATCGTGGGCGAGGACGAGCGGGTGGATACGGCGCGGTTGGCGCAGGTGTTGGCTGCGGCGGGTGTCGGAGTAGTGACGTTGCCGCCGTCGGTGGCGCGCGTGGTCGACCCGGCTCAGTTCGCGGGGTTGGCGACGTTGGTGTTGGCGGGCGAGCGGGCCGACGGGCATTTGGTAGCCCGATGGGCGGACCGCTGCGTGGTGGTGAACGCCTACGGTCCGACCGAGGCATCGGTGTGCGCGACCGCGGGGCCGGTGGATCCGGCTGCGATCGCGGCTGCGGGCGGAGTGGTGCCGATCGGCACACCGCTGCCGGGCCTGCGGGTGCATGTGCTGGACGAGCAGTTGAGCCCAATGCCGCTAGGGGTGGCCGGTGAACTGTTCATCGGTGGTCTGGGCTTGGCGTGGGGTTATGCGGGACGCGCGGCGCTGACCGCGGAGCGGTTCGTCGCCGATCCGCTGGCTGGCGACGGGTCGCGGTTGTATCGCTCGGGCGACCGGGCGCGGTGGCGTCCAGGCGGGGTGTTGGAGTTCCTCGGCCGAGTGGATGAGCAGGTGAAGCTGCGGGGGTTCCGGATCGAGCCCGGCGAGGTCGAGGCCGTGCTGGCCGCTCACCCCCAGATCACCGCCGCCGCGGTCGCTGTAACCACAGACATGGCGGAGGCCGGTGAGCAGGATCCTCAGTTGGTCGCGTGGTTGGTGCCTGCTGATCCGGATGCTGGTGTGCCTTCTGTCGCTGAGTTGCGTGAGTTTGCTGGTAGGCGGTTGCCGGAGTTCATGATTCCGGCCTTTTTCGTGGAGGTTGCCGAGTTCCCGTTGAGTCGTAATGGGAAGTTGGATCGGGCTGCGTTGCCGGCGCCGGATGCGGGGCGGTTGGTGGGGCGGGTTTTTGTGGAGCCGCGGTCGGAGACCGAGCGGGTGCTGGCGGGGATTTGGGTGGAGTTGTTGAAGGTGGAGCGGGTGGGGGTGGAGGACAATTTCTTTGAGTTGGGGGCGCATTCGCTGTTGGCGACTCGGGTGGTGTCGCGGGTCCGGTCGATGTTCGGAGTCGAGATCGCGGTCTCGGCCTTGTTCGACGCTCCGACGCTGGGGCAACTGGCCGAGGTGGTGGACGCGGCGGCCGGAACGGTCGTGCCGCCGGTGGTCCGGGTATCGCGCGATCAGCGGCTTCCGCTGTCGTTCGGGCAGCAGCGGCTCTGGTTCGCCGACCAGATGGAGCCCGGGTCCGCGGAGTACAACGTCCCGATGCCGCTGGCGATGAGTGACGTCGACGTCGAGGTGCTGGCTGCGGCGTTGTCGGCGCTGGTGCGGCGGCACGAGGTGCTGCGGACGCGGCTGGTGGCGGGTGAGGACGGGGTGCCGTTCCAGGTGATCGACCCACCGTCGCCGTTCTGCCTGCCGGTGGTGGACGTGTCCGCCGCGCCCGATCCTCATGCGGCCGCGGGCGTGCTGGTCGGGGCGAGCACGGCAGAGCCGTTCGACCTGGCCGTGGGACCGCTGATCCGCGGGTGTCTCGCGCGGCTGGCGAGCCATGACCACGTGCTCGTTTTGTCGGCCCATCACATCGTCTTCGATGAATGGTCAGCGGAGATTTTCCGGCAAGAGCTGGCCGCGCTGTACGAGGCGTTCCGCCGGGGTGAGGCGGATCCGTTGCCGGCGTTGCCGGTGCAGTATGCGGATTTCGCGGTGTGGCAGCGGCGCTGGCTGACCGGCGAGGTGCTGGAAGAGCAGTTGGCCTATTGGCGGGAGCAGTTGGCAGATGTGTCGGTGCTGGACCTGCCGACCGACCGGCCCCGCCCCCCGGTGCGGTCCACCACAGGCTCGTTCGCGGCCTTCGCCTTCCCCGCTCCAGTGGCCGAGGGCCTGCGGGAGGTAGCGCGTGCTGCCGGGGCGAGCATGTTCATGACGGTGCTGTCGGCGTTCATGATTCTGCTCGGGCGGTACGCCGGTCAGGACGACGTGGTGGTGGGGACGCCGGTGGCGAACCGGGATCGGGCCGAGACCGAGGGCCTGATCGGGTTCTTCGTGAACACGCTGGTGATGCGGGCCGATCTGTCGGGCGACCCGACGTTCGCCGAGCTATTGGAGCAGGTCAGGGCCACCGCGCTGGACGCCTACGCCCACCAGGACCTGCCGTTCGAGCAGCTCGTCGACGAACTGGTCACCGAACGGGACCGCTCCCGCACCCCCCTCTTCCAGGTCCTGTTCAATCACCGCGGCGACGACACCGAAAGCCAGCTCACGGTCAGCGATTTCCAGCCCGAGCGAACGATCGTCAAGTTCGACCTGCAGGTCACCTTGGGCGAAACCCCTCAGGGCTTGACGGGGGAGGTCAGATATAGCACCGGCCTGTTCGACGTCAGCACCGTGGCGCGGTTGGTGACCCATCTGGGCGTGTTGTTGGAGGGCGTCGCTGAGGGCGGCGAGGAGCGGCGGCTGTCCGAGCTGCCCATGGTCTCGATGCCGGAGCGAGAGGAACTGCTCGGCTGGGGCGCCGGTGATGAAGCCGGCGTCGAGTCCGGGGTGGTGGGTTCGGTTCTGGGCCAGGCGGCGATCCGGCCGGATGCGGTGGCGGTGGTGGTCGGGGACGCCTGCCTGACCTATGGACGGCTGGTGAGCACGGCCGAGCGGCTGGCGGGCTATTTGCGAGGGGCGGGGGTCGGCGCGGGATCGGTCGTGGGGCTTTGTCTTCCGCGTGATGTGGAAATGGTGGTCGGCATATTGGGGGTGTGGCTGGCCGGGGCGGCGTACGTGCCGCTGGACCCGGGATATCCGGCGGACCGTTTGGAGTTCATGCTCGCCGACAGCGGCGCGGACGTCGTGGTGGGGATGACCGAGTCGGCGGCCGTGTTAGGGACGGTGCCCCCTGCGGTGAAACGCGTGGTCCTGGATGACCCAGTGACGGCGGCGGCTATTGCGGCGTCCCCGGTGGTGCGTGATGGCGGGGCTGGTGGGGGTTTGGCGTATGTGATCTATACGTCGGGTTCGACGGGGCGGCCCAAGGGTGTGCTGGTGGGGCATGGTGGGGTGGCGAATCTGGTGGCGGGTGTGGGGCCGGTGTTGGGTGCTGGTCCCGGGGTGCGGGTGTTGCAGTTCGCCTCGTTCAGTTTCGATGCGGCGGTACTGGACGTCGCCGCCGTACTGGCCGGCGGCGGGACGCTGGTGGTGGCGCAGGCGGCCCAACGTGCGGAACCCGCCCGCCTGACGGCACTGGTGCAGGCATCGGGAGTACAGGCGACGAGCGTCGCGCCGTCGCTGCTGGCGCTGCTGGATCCCCGCGAGTTCGCCTCGGTGCGGTCGATGATCGTGGGCTCTGAGCCGGTCAGCGGCCAGATCGCGCGGGAGTGGGGTGCCGGACGGCGGATGTCGATCGGTTACGGACCGACCGAGACGACCGTCATCTGCTGCACGGGCCTGGTGGACCCGTCCGCGGAGGGAGCGCCGCCGATCGGACTGCCCGTGGCCAACACGCTGGTACGGGTGCTGGACGAGAACTTGAACCTGGTCCCGGTCGGGATCAGCGGTGAGGTGTTCATCGGCGGTGCCGGGCTCGCCTTCGGCTATCACGCGCGTCCGGTACTGACCGCCGAACGGTTCATCGCCGACCCCTTCGCCGGCGACGGGTCGCGCCTGTACCGGTCGGGCGACCGGGCGCGGTGGCGCCCGGACGGGCTGCTGGAGTTCAGCGGCCGGGCCGACGAGCAGGTCAAGGTCCGCGGGTTCCGCATCGAGCCCGGCGAGATCGAAGCCGTCCTGACCGCCCATCCGGACGTCGCGGACGTCGCGGCCGGGGTCCTGGGAGAGGGCGCGGACGCACGCCTCGTGGCGTGGCTGGTCCCCGCGGGCCCCGAGGCGGGAATCCCGGAAGCGGGCGAGTTGCGGGAGTTCGCGGCCAGGCGGCTGCCCGAATTCATGATCCCCGCTGTGTTCACCGAGGTGGCGGCGTTTCCGCTCACCCCGAGCGGCAAGCTCGACCGTGCGGCGCTGCCCGACCCCGGCACCGAACGGCCCGAGGTGTCCGCCGGCTACCAGCCGCCCAGAACCGAAACAGAGCAGGTTCTCGCCGGAATCTGGACACAGATCCTCGGCATCGAACGCGTCGGTCGCGACGACGACTTCTTCGAACTCGGCGCGCACTCGCTGCTGGCGACCAGGATGATCTCGAGGATCCGGCGGGTGTTCGGTGTGGACGTCCCGCTCACCGCGGTGTTCGACGAGCCCACCGTGGCCGGGCTCGCCTCGGTGATAGAGGAGGCCGCGGCCGGGGCCGCGGCGCCGCCGATCGTGCCGGTGTCGCGAGAGCAGCGGTTGCCGCTGTCGTTCAGCCAGCAGCGGCTCTGGTTCCTGGACGTCCTGGAGCCGGGGTCGGTGGAGTACAACGTCCCGATGCCGCTGCGGTTGCCGGCGGCGGTGGACGTGGAGGCTTTGACGGCGGCGTTGTCGGCGGTGGTGAGTCGTCATGAGGTGCTGCGGACGCGCCTGGTTGCTGGTGACGACGGGGTGCCGCACCAGGTGATCGACCCGCCATCGCCGTTCTGGCTTCCGGTGGTGGACGTCTCGGCTTCGGTGAATCCGCACCATGCGGTTCAGGCGCTGGTAGTGGCGGACGCGCTCACCCCGTTCGATCTCGCTGCCGGGCCGCTCATCCGGGCGTGCCTGGTGCGGGTGTCGGATGACGAACATGTGCTGGTGCTGTCGCTGCACCATGTCGTGAGCGACGAATGGTCGGGGCAGATCCTGCGCGACGAGTTGGCGACGCTGTACGAGGCGTTCCGGCGGGGCGAGCCGGATCCGCTGCCGGCGTTGCCGGTGCAGTATGCGGATTTCGCGGTGTGGCAGCGGCGCTGGCTGACCGGCGAGGTGCTGGAAGAGCAGTTGGCGTACTGGCGGGAGCGGCTTGCCGGTGTGCCGGTGCTGGACCTGCCGACCGACCGGCCCCGCCCCCCGGTGCGCTCGACCTCGGGCGCGGTGATCCGTTTCGCCGTTCCCGGCCTGGTGGCGGAGGGCTTGCGGGAGGCGGCGCGTGCTGCCGGGGCGAGCATGTTCATGACGGTGCTGTCGGCGTTCATGGTGCTGCTCGGGCGGTATGCCGGTCAGGACGATGTGGTGGTGGGGACGCCGGTGGCGAACCGGGATCGGGCCGAGACCGAGGGGCTGATCGGGTTCTTCGTGAACACGCTGGTGATGCGCGTGGACCTGTCCGGCGACCCGACGTTCACCGAGGTCGTGCGGCGGGTGCGGACGATGGTCCTGGCCGCGCACGCCCACCAGGACCTGCCGTTCGAGCAGCTCGTAGACGACCTGGTCACCGAACGGGACCGGTCGCGGACGCCCCTGTTCCAAGTGCTCTTCGGATACGACACCCGCGGCAGCGGCAGTGAGGGCGGCTCCGGACCCGCGAGACAGCTGAACTGGGATGGCGACATCGGCTGGGCGGCGCGGGGCGGGCTGGACGACGCGCTGGCGGTGAAAGCCGATCTCGAACTCACCATGACCGACCGGGACGGCGAGCTGGCGGGTGCGGTGGAGTACAGCACCGCTTTGTTCGATGCGGGCAGTGTGGCGCGGTTGACGGGTCATTTGGGGGTGTTGCTGGAGGGGATTGCCGGGGGTGGTGGGGAGCGGCGGTTGTCGGAGTTGCGGGTGGTGTCGGAGGGGGAGCGGGCGGAGCTACTGGGGTGGGGTGCCGGTGGTGAGGCCGCGGTCGAGTCGGGTGTGGTGGGTTCGGTTCTGGGCCACGCCCGGGTGCGGGCGGACGCGGTGGCAGTGGTCGTCGGAGACGCAAGCGTGACTTACGGGTGGCTGGTGCGGCGTGCGGAACGGCTCGCCGGTCATCTGCGGGGATTGGGTGTCGGTCACGGATCAATGGTGGCTCTGTGTATGCCACGTGATGCGGAAATGGTGCTCGGCATATTGGCGTCGTGGCTGGCCGGAGCGGCGTACGTGCCATTGGACCCGAAATACCCGGCAGACCGACTCGGCTACATGCTCGCCGACAGCGGCGCAGACGTCGTGGTGGGGACGACCGAATCAGTAGAAGTGCTGGGCGCAGTTCCGTCCGAAGTGACGCGGGTGGTTTTGGACGATCTGGCGACGGCGGCGGCCGTTGCGGCGTCTCCGGCGGTGCGTGATGGCGGGGCTGGTGGGGGTTTGGCGTATGTGATCTATACGTCGGGTTCGACGGGGCGGCCCAAGGGTGTGCTGGTGGGGCATGGTGGGGTGGCGAATCTGGTGGCGGGTGTGGGGCCGGTGTTGGGGGCTGGTCCTGGGGTGCGGGTGTTGCAGTTCGCGTCGTTCAGTTTCGATGCGGCGGTGCTGGACGTCGCGGCGGTGCTGGCCGGTGGTGGGACGTTGGTGGTGGCGCAGGCGGCGCAGCGTGCCGAGCCCGCCCGTCTGACAGCACTCATGCGGGCGGCGGGCGTGCAGGCGATGAGTGTGACTCCGTCGTTGTTGGCGGTGGTGGATCCGGGGGCGATGCCGGGCCTGGCGACGGTGTTGACAGGGGCGGAGCTGCTGACCGAGCCGTTGTCGCGGGCGTGGTTGCGGCATGTGCGGTTGGTGAACACCTACGGTCCGACCGAGGCGACGGTGATGACCACCACCGTCGCGCTGGATCCGACT